>CAZKYQ010000078.1:0-12127 GCA_964556975.1 uncultured Ignavibacteria bacterium | reverse complement strand
GGTTTTGAGGCATTGTTTCTCCCACGGACTGAAAATTATTTCTACGGCTCTTCTGATACAGGGGGTTTTATTGATTGAGCAGGATCTTCGGACAATAGCAACTGAGTTCGATAAAGTCTATGGCGAGGATTATGTATTTCTGGGGTATAAACCCAATCCCGATAACGTTATCCTGAATATGGGGGAAAATTTCAGGCTGCCTTTCCCTAAGGATTATTACAATAACAATCTTGACGATCTTCCCATGATGGCAGGCCTCGAAAACTATTCAAATGTCGCTTGTATCGTTAATATCAACGCCACCTCCGGCGTTGATTCCTGGATTAATTACGCAAACGGCAGATACGGCGCGGACTTGGCGCTCGGAGTTACGGCGGTAATCGCGACAGATTATTACGCTTTTCTGCAATCGGGCCAGATATTCGGGCTTATGGGCGGGCTTAAGGGCGCGGCGGAATATGAAAACTTAAACGGGCGAAAAGGAATAGCGACCCGGGGGATGGCTTCAGTCTCTGTCGCTCACGTAGTTATTATTCTTTTCATAATCATTGGGAATATAGCCTTTTTTGCCACTGGCAGGGGAAAGAAAGCCTAAGCATGGAACAGATCTCATTGGGAACCATGATTTGGATGACCGTGGCGGCGTTTTTAACCATGTGCATATTTTCATTCCTGTATCGTGACAATCCATTCTATTGCTTTGCCGAACATCTTATTGTGGGAATATCGGCAGGATATTGGATAGCGATACTTTATCACACTTCTCTCACCGATCTATGGATAGATCCCTTATTTAAATCGGTGGCGGCATTTGGCGTTTCCGGCGGGTCGTTTATCGGCAAGCTGGGCATTCTGCTTGTCAATATTATGCCTGGGGCTATCGGCCTGCTGATGTTCAGCAGATTTTTCAAAAAAACATCATGGATATCGCGATGGCCCATTGCATTTTATCTGGGAGTGAGCGCCGGCGTGGCGTTACCCGCTTATTTGCAAAGTTTTGTAATCAGGCAGGCAGCCGCCAACATGATTGATCCGAGGGCGGTATTTAATTTGATTTTTATCAGTGGCCAATCAGGAAGCCTGATGCAGGGAATAGGCGAAATAATTATATTGGTCGGTTGTTTATGCGGACTTGCGTATTTTTACTTCTCCGCAGAACATAAAGGAATTTTGGGCGGAATGGCAAAAGTCGGCATCTGGTCCTTGATGATCGGTTTCGGCGCGACTTTCGGTTATACCGTTATGGCGAGGATATCCTTGCTGATCGGGCGATTTAATTATTTGATGGACTGGACATCTGCCTTAGGCGATTTTTTCAATCTTTAAAGGAACACTATTTTTATAGCAAACTGTTTTAATTATCGGCAATGAAAGCCGCTTATTTTTCAATAAAGATTCTGGTTGTCCTGATAATATTAGGGACGAAACCGGCCCCATGCGCGGGGATAATTTGTCTTTACGACAGCACCAGCATTCAAATCAAAACTAATCTCACCGCCGTTGTAAGTTACTATAAGGATTTCGAGATTATATCCGAAGAAGGATTGTCCTACGCTGACATTGAGGTTCCTGTTAATGATTATATCGAGTTTAGCGGCTTGAAAGGGCATACCGAGCTGCCCAATGGAAAAAAGCTTAAGATCGACAAAAAAAACTATGTGACTTTAACCGGCCGCCATGACCGCGAATTCGGGGGCAAGAAAGCAGTATTGATTTCGCTGAAATCTCCGACAGTCGGCGCGAAAATTCATTACGAATATCGCCTGTATGTTGAAAGCCTGCTATATCTTCCCAAAATAGCGCATGACAATTATTGTCCGGTTAAAAGAATGGCGGTCAGGATTGATTGGAATAGAAAAATTAAGCCTAATTTTAACTATTTTGGATTTAAAAAAACAGAATCCGAAAATTCGGCGAACTTTTTCGCTGAAGACCTTCCGGAGATTGCCAACGAACCGTACTCTTGCGGCGATGGCCTGTTCTTATATATAAGCGCCGATGAGCTTAAATTTGATAAAAAGAAATACAATTGTGAATCGTGGCAGGATGTTGGAATATTTTTCAGCGAATTAGCTCAACAGCCAGGCGGTACCTTTGTCGAATTGGAAAAACTGGCGAACAAACTGCTCGCTCCCGCTACAAATAAAACAGACAGCCTTAAGTTATTGTTTGAATTTGTAGCTGATTCTGTATCCTATGTTTCTCTCAGAATTGGAAGCGGGGACTTTAAACCGCACTGGTGCGGCGAAATACTCGAAAGGCGTTTTGGTGATTGTAAGGACCAATCGATACTTCTCAGTTCATTGTATCGTGCTGTCGGCATTGAATCATACCCTGCTTTGATAGCAACCGGCGCATATCCTCATCTCAACGAGCTTTATCCCTGGCCCTCGTTTTTTGATCACGCCATAGTAGCAGTCCCGACTGCGAATAATACGATAATTCTCGATCCAAGCGATACCTATTCTTCAGTTGATGATATACCGTTGAGATTACGGGGAAAATATTATTTGCCGATTGACGGAGTTTCGGATTTAAAACTTGTGCCTGAAGATCCGGAACCGTCCGAGGGCTTAACCTGGCGGTTTAATATTGAAGTTGATTCAGGGGGCGGGGTCGTTTCTGGTTTTTCAATAGCCTATGCTAATGACGCGGCGGCAAGGAATTATGGAAATTACCATTCGCTTGAAAAGACGCAGAGAGAGGAACAGATACAATCAATATTGCAAAATAGCGGTTGGAGGATTTCATCCATTCAAATTTCTGAAGAGCAAATAACACCCGATTCTATAAGATTCACAGGCAGTATTGCGGTAAAATCATCAGATATAGATCCATCGGGCAGTTTTGCCATAGGATCGCCCCTTTTATCGTATCTGCTGGAAAACATTTTCAACTCCGTTCGTGAGAGCGCCTACTGCCGTTCAGGCTCGATTCGTATGGAGGAATTCGCGAGAGTAAAGAATCTGAAAATTAAATTCAGGGATTTGCAGGAATACCGCGATTTCTGGGTCCGTGAAGGGCTTGAATTCTATGACGAGATGAAATATATAAATGGAGATATAATTTTTCGAAGGGTTTTTGAATTTGCGGGGACGGAGATTACAGGAGATGATTTTAACGCTTTCAGGAATTTTCTTCTATCGCGTAAAAACCAAAGATATGTATTTCTCTCTAAATAAACCAAAACTTCTTTTTTTGACAATATCGGTTTTTGGGGTGTTATTTTTTATATCATCCTTTCATCCCGCAAATGCGCAATCTGAAATCGATGAATTTTGGGGCAGCTATCGTTTCATATATGATTCCACATATATCTGGCCCGATGGAAAAGGCGGCTATGAATATTCAAGGAAATTTATCTCGCGAGTAGAACTTGCCGATGAGGGCCGTTCTGTGTTTTCAAGAACAGCAACGCCTATTATTGATAAAAACGACGAGATAGAATTTGACGCGTACACTATTCTTTCCTCGGGCGAGCGATACGACGTTAATCTGGAAGATATTGTCTCGCAAAATATTTCTGAGGATTCAAGGCGGATTTTTATAAATTTCCGCCATGCTGAACCTGGGGCCATTCTTCATTTTGAGTGGGACCTGAAATCAATGAACGCGAGCATATCAGGCAAACGGTTTCTGGGTCGAACTATCCCGGTTGATTCCGCTATTGTGGTAATGACTTTTCCGGAGCCGTGGGTGTTCAATTTCAAAATCTCTCCTGAAATCGTGCTGCGGGAAGAGAGAAGTATCGAGAATATCAAAGAAAGTATTTATCCGATAAGCTATAAATGGACCGCTGTTGGAATTGAGGCCCTCAGAGAGGAAGAATTCTCGCCGCCGCATGAGTGGATAATACCGGGGCTTTATTATTCATTTTACCTTGATAAAAGCATGTCCGGCGATAGCAAGACAAAAATAGATTGGGATTTTATATCCCGCTTGTATAAGTTGAAACTTGATAAATTTCTGCGACCGGAGGAATCAATTGATACAATTGTCGACTCCTTAAAAGAGTCGGGCGATAACTTTCAAGAACATGCCATAGCCGCGTTTGATTGGGTAAAACGGAATTTTAGGTCAAAAGATTCAGATATAACTTTGGGCGATGGCCTTGATAAGGCAGTCGAACTGGGGCGGGGAACTCAGGCTGAAGCCTCCGCTCTGTTCTACGCCTTAACAAAAAAACTGGATATCCAATCAGGGGCTTACCTTGTCTCAACACGCTATTCGAGAGATCCGATCCCTGAATTACCTGCCTTATTCTGGTTCGATAGGCTGCTTGTCGCTTGTTTTATCGGAAAAGATACGTTATGGGCCGATCCATACTATACTGTTTCCGATTTGGGAATTTTACCTTTTGAGGACCAGGGCGTTTCAATTTTACGGATAGACAGCGAGGAAGGGGGGCTTGGCTCAACTCCCGATATAGATTACCATGAAAACGGAAAAGCTATTCATCTGAAGCTAAATCTGGATTCTTTAGGTGTACTATCAGGCGAGGCTACCGAAGTTTATTCCGGCGCGATGATTCCTGAGATTTCAACATTCCTTTTCGCGCTTGGGGAGGACAAGAGAAAGGACGCCTGGGAGCGGAAGCTCGCGAAATCGCTTCCCGATGTAAAGTTTGATAGATTTGTAATGGCGCCTCCCGATTCTTTTGGAAAACCATTTATAATAAACTATATGTTTTCCGCAGGCCCAATCATAAGGCCTTTCGTAAAAAGGGCATATATCCCGCTGGACCTCTTGGGCCGCTGGGAAGATCTGCCGAATCTTCCAATGGGCAATCGTTATTTTCCGGTATCCTTTCCCAGGCCAAGATTTGAATTTGAAAGGATAACATTTAATATTTCCTCCCAATTTGAAGTTGAATATATCCCGCAAAATTACTCCTTGAACAGCCACATTGGCGAAATTTATTCGGTAGTTAGAAAAGGCAATAACTCCATCACCGTGACTCGCGGCTTCGGATTGAAAAAGCAAGTATACTCCGTTTCGGCCTATAAATCTATCATGAAATTTTTCAACACGGCGCGATCAGAAGCGGGTAAACAGATTATTATTCGGCGGGTAGATTAGATTATGCCGGAACTGCCCGAAGTTCAAACCATCGTTAACGACCTTAAGAAGAAAATTATGGGTAGCAAAATTGCCGATATAAAAACAATCACTAAATCGATATGGAGAAACGGGCCTCCTCATAAGCGAAAGATCATCGGGACCGCCGTCTCGAATATTGAGCGAAAAGGAAAATATATCCTCATAAGGCTGTCCCGCGGCAGGACTCTCGTTATTCATTTGAAAATGACCGGCCGCCTGACAATTGAAAATAAAAGGAAAATAGCAGACAAACATACACATTTTGTCTTTGTATTTGATGAATTTGAACTTCATTTTAACGATGTCAGGCGGTTTGGGTTTTTAGACCTGATTGAAAAAATTGAAATTAATTCAACGCCTTATCTTGCAAAAATTGCGCCGGACCCCTTTGAAATTAATCAGGATGAATTTATTCGCTTGATACAATCGAAAAAAAGAATTATCAAACCGCTTTTAATGGACCAGACTGTAATATCGGGTCTGGGCAATATTTATGCGGATGAGGCGCTTTTCAGGGCGGGGATTCATCCTAAGAAAAACAGCTCAAAAATGAGCAAAGTCCGGGCAGGCAATCTATATCGATCAATTATCGAGATACTGAAAAAGGCGATTCATGCAAGAGGATCTTCGGTCTCGGATTATGTTGATGGATCGGGCCGCCGGGGCGGATATCAGCATAAGCATTTAGTCTATGGAAAAGAGGGAGAACCTTGTCCCCAATGCGGGCGGGCAATTAAGAGAGAGAGGATTGGCGGCCGAAGCGCGCACTATTGCACTCGATGTCAGAAATAATTAATAGGCGTTTTCAGAGCGGCTTTTCGTAGATACGATATTTTTTATAAGGCTTCGCGTTCATATTTTCGACAGCTTTTATCATCAATTTGTTTCTTTCCAAAATCCACGACATCTCCGCCCATTTATATCCTTTTTGAGGTCCTGCCTTAAAAATATCGACAAAGAAAATAGCATCGAGGCCAAGCTTCTGATATTTATGCACAACGCCCATCGTGAGAACGCGAAGGCTTTTTATTATCTTGTTTAATTTTGTGTAATACAGAAATTTCAAGAGGCCTGTGGGGAATAATTTTCCGTTCATTTTTTTTAAAACCGGATTATAGTCGGGTAGGGCGAGCAAAAAACCCGCAGGTTCATCATCGATAAACGCGAGAAAAACCAAATCGGGGTCAACAATTTTTTTAAAATCGTCAGCCGTATGCCGAAATTCTTCCTCGGTCATCGGAACGAACCCCCAGTTTTTACTCCATGCCGAATTATAAATTGTTCTTATAATTTCAAGCTCGGTCTCAAAATCGTTCATCCTGATAGTGCGGATTTTTATTCTGCTTCGAGTTTTCATTTTGTCGACAATTCTCAGCCAGCGGTCGGATGGTGAATAGTTCTCATCTATATAGAAGGCAATAAGGTCTTCCGCTTTTTTTAGCGCTAGCTTTTCATAAAGCTCAAGATAATAGGGCGGATTATAAATCATCATAAATGATGGAAGCGAATCAAACCCTTCTATAAGAAGGCCGACTTCATCATTGGTGGAAAAATTCATGGGCCCGCGAATTATATCCATACCCTCTTTTCTGACATAGCTTTCGGCGGCTTCAAATAAGGCCGATGCTACATTGATGTCATTTACGCAGTCAAGGAAGCCGAAAAATCCGGTTTTCTCTTCATGGAATTCGTTATGGAGGCCGTTTATTATTCCCGCTATACGCCCGACAGGCTTGCCGTCCCGCATCGCCAGAAAATACTTCGCCCTTGAGTGCTTAAAAAACGGGTTTTTATCCTTATTAAAGAACATTTTCCGCTCTGAAATCAAATGGGGAACATAATAAGGATCGTTTTTAAAAAGATTTATGGGGAATTTAATAAATTTGATAAGATCAGAATTACTGATAACTTCTATGATCTTGACAGACGACAATTAGATTATCCCGAATTTTTTGCCGACATCATAAAACACCTGGAGCACTCGATCAAGCTGTTCGTTGGTATGTGTTGCAGTATAGCTTGTTCTTATTAATGCCCGCCCGGGAGGTACGGCAGGCGAGATAATTGGATTTGTAAAGAGCCCCGCCTCCGTCAGGCTTTTCCAGAATGCGAATGTTTTCATGTCCTCGCCGATAATGATAGGGATTATGGGTGTCTGAGTAAGGCCGGTATCAAATCCCATTGATTTAAATTCCGAATGCATTTTTTTTGTTATTTCCCATAGCCGTTCGCGCCTTTCCGGTTCGGCAATCAGGACTTTCAAAGTCGCTCTGACGGCGGCGACCGCCGCCGGCGGAGGCGAGGCTGAGAAAATAAGCGCTCTTGCATGATGCTTGACAAAATGAATGACTTCGTCATCCCCCGCGATAAACCCGCCCAGGGAAGCAAATGATTTCGAAAATGTACCCATTATTATATCTGTTTTTTCTTCAACATGAAAATGTTCGGCGGTACCGCGGCCATTCTCGCCAAGAACTCCTATGCTATGAGCGTCATCAACCATGAGCCTTGCTTTATACTTTTCAGCTAATTCCGTGATTTTCGGTAAATTAGCGATATCGCCTTCCATAGAGAAAACGCCATCTGTGGCAATCAATTTTCCGCGGACTCCGTCTGATTTTTGCAATACGCGCTCAAGATCATCCATATCATTATGTTTATATTTCTTAAACTCGCCGAAGGCAAGCCTGCAGCCGTCAACTATTGACGCGTGGTTCGCCCGGTCGCCGATTACCACGTCATCTTTTGAAACAAGAGTTGAGATTGTTCCGAGATTGGTTTGAAATCCGGTGGAAAATACTAATGCCGAATCTTTCCGTATAAATTCAGCAAGCTCCTGCTCCAGTTTTACGTGAATGTCAAGGGTACCGTTAAGAAACCGCGATCCGGTACAGCCGGACCCGTACTTATTAACGGCGGCATTGACCGCTTCAATAACTTTTGGGTGATCGGCCAAACCCAGATAATTGTTTGATCCGATCATTATAACTTCTTTGCCTTCGGCGATTACCTGAGTGCCGGGCATTGATGAGATTTGCCGGAAATATGGGTATAGGCCTAAAGCCTCCACTTCGCGGGCGGCTTTGAAATTTCTACATTTTTCAAACAGGTCCATTTATTTCCCCAAGGCCTGCATAATCGCTTGCCAGGCCGCAAATCACTCCGTAATTTGTTTTGATTGACGAAATTACGGTTTGATTTGAGGAAAGTCAAGGGGATAAAATAGATGAAAACAGCCCTTGTAACAGGCGCTAATGGTTTTGTAGGCTCGCATATTTGTGAAGCTCTTCTCAAGTCAGGGTTTGCCGTCAAGGCATTAGTCAGAAAAACATCGGATCTGAAAAACTTGAAAAACATCGAAGTTGATTTAGTGTATGGCGATCTTACTGACTACGATTCGCTTCCCGGAGCGGTTGAAGGCGTTGACTTTGTTATAAATAACGGCGGTCTTACCAAAGCTATAGACAAGTATGACTTTGAGGCCGTAAATACCTTGGGGACAAAAAATATCTTAAAAGCGGCATTAAATACAAAAAACAGTATAAAGAGATTTATCCAAATTTCGTCATCGGCGGCATGCGGACCGTCGGACTCCAAAGAGCCTGTCAATGAAGATAACATTCCCAAACCGGTTTCCGCTTATGGAAGATCAAAACTTGGCGGGGAAAACGCGGTGTTGGAATTTAAAAATGAATTTCCCGTAACCGTCCTGCGGCCATCGGCGGTTTATGGCCCGCGGGATAAAGAAATGCTTTCGTTTTTCAAGGCTGTTAAATTCCGATTGAAGCCGACATTCGGGACGGGCGAATGCTATATAAATTTCACCTACGTTAAGGACCTTGCCGAAGCGGTCGCGCAAGCCCTAAAAAAGAATGCTAAAGCGGGCGAAATATATTTTGTTGCCGAAAAAAGAACATACTCTTACAGCGAAGCCGGGGATATCATTAGTGAAGTGATGGGATTGAGGGCCATAGATGCTCATATTCCATCGGCCGTCTTGCGGGTAGCCGGAAAAATATCAGAATATATCGCCGCGAAAAGAAACCAGGCCGCTATTTTTTCCGAAGACAAAGCGGTAGAACTTTACCAGAAATATTGGATCATTGACAGCTCGAGAATTGAGCGCGATCTGGGGTTTGCGTCAGCGATTTCATTTCGAGCGGGCGTCGAAGAAACCGTAAAATGGTATAAAGAGAACGGCTGGCTATGACCGAATATGATTTGAAAAAAGCAAGAGCGAATTTTGGACTGAATAGCGATATTGTATATCTTAATCATGCGTCACGCGGGCCGCTTCCTCTGCCCGCGCGAAAGGCATACGATGATTTTCTGGATGACTGGCAAAAAACAGCCCATAACCATGATGTTGAATCATTTCAAATTTTAGGAGGCCTGAAATCTAAATTGGCCGGATTGATAAACGCCCCGCCGGAAAGAATCGCGTTATCCCACAATACTACTTTCGGATTTAATATTATTACCGGCGGTTATCCCTGGAAAAAAGGGGACAATGTTGTGTTATCGGATGGGGAATTTCCCGCCAGCGTTTACCCCTGGATGAGTCTGAACCCAAAAGGCGTTGAAGTCAAATTTGCCCCGACGACAGGCAACGGTTTCATCGATGAGGATGCTCTTTTCTCGCTTGTTGATGACAATACAAGGATAATAAGCGTCAGCTGGGTCCAGTTCAATAACGGTTATCGGGTCGATCTGGGAAAAATGGGAGAGTTTTGCCGCGATAAAAATATTCTGTTTTGCGTGGACGGTATTCAGGGGATGTGCGTTATGCCGATTGACGTTCCGAAATTCGGAATTGATCTATTTACAAGCGGGTGCGCTAAATGGATGGTCGGGCCGTGCGGGACAGGTTTTTTCTATCTATCGGAAAAAGCGGAAAAATCATTGGGCCCGATTTCAAATGGATGGCTTTCAATCGATTGGGGAGATAATTTCACCGATCTTTTAAGATATAATCTGCCTCAAAGAAAAGGCCCCTCAAAATATGAGTCCGGCACATATGCTTATCAGGATTTCAGGGCGCTTAACGCTTCAGTTGACATGCATCTGCGTTTTGATCGTCAGGCCGTTTGGGAACATATCAAGAGGCTAACCAACATGATAATAAAAAAGATCGAAGAAGATGATAGGCTTGTCTTGAAGTCATCCGCGGATATTAATAGAAGATCAGGAGTAGTCTCCTTTGGAGGGCACGATTCTAAAGGTCTGTTTGACTATCTGAACTCAAATGGTTTCATAGTAAGCTTTCGCGAGGGCAATATCAGGGTCTCCCCGCATTTTTACAACAGCTCCGAAGAGATCAAGGCCTTTATTACTGCTCTTGATAATTACCGTTAGCTGAATCCGGCCAGAAAGCTTTATAGACTTTTGTAGTATCCTCCGCCAAAATCGTATTGTTTTCGGAGACGAACGTTTTAATCGGTTTGAAAATATCCTTTCGCCCTGAAAGATATGGAAACCAATTAGGAAATATAGCGATGTAATCTACTCTTTTATTATTATACATATATTCGAAAACAAGAGAATCAACCCCCATCATCTCGTGGGATAAATCGAGGTTGACCAGCCCCCAGAGATCAAAAATTTCCATATTGGAGAAATACCCGAAAGAACCAATATCGTTAACAGCCGCCACGTTGCCCTCCTCTGCCAGCCCGCCCAGAAAAATCGCGGCATTAACATCACATTCGTTTATGTTTCTTACGTTGTTGGCGTAGGTGTCGGCGTTTTTAACCGTTACGGCCGCGCCTGTAATTATGGCTAACCCAATCAGAGCCCTGCGCCAATTTCGCCTATTAATTATTGATGAAATGTAATCTGTATTTATTAAATAGCCCAGAAGCAAAAGTAAACCGAGCAAGAATGTGCCATTCCCGACTCTTGATACTATTTCTATAATGTATGTAAATTGCTCGGCGTCTATGTATGCCTTTGAATTAGCAAGGAAAGGAACAAAATAAACCGCAAAATATTTAAACGTAAATTTCAACACCAAACCCAGAGCTAAAAGAGCTGTTGAAGCGACAATCAATTTTTTCGAGAATCGCGTCAAATCTATTTTTTTATCCCAGAAGAGGCCAAGAGTCCCCATCAAGGCCAGAATAGGCAGCAGATTAGTAACATATCTGAAATGTTGAAATTGAGCGGAAAACATCGGGGAGAACGTGCCCATCAGGGGGACATACAGTAGGAACAAAAAACATATCATAATCCGTTTTGATTTTAAACTGCCATCAGATAACATCAATTTGAAGATCCCGGCAGTTGATGCCAATACGATTATGGGATTTATGCTTATCACTTTCCTGTAAAAGTGCTGCAGATAAAAATACGGGTGAATCGTGAGGGTACGCAGAACATTTTTAAAATCACCGTTTAACAGCGCGCTAAAAAGATCCTTGCCTCTGACTTTTGCCGAAAAAGTATGCGGGAGGAGTGTGCCGGTTGACCAGTAGTTGAATATGAAATACGGCGATGTTAACATTAGGATAATCAGGGCCCTGTAAAGCCACGGAGCGACCCGTTTTTGCCTCGATTTTATCCATTCGTAGAAATCGCGAATAACCGCGGCCGCGATAAACAGGGCGCATTCCGGACGAGATAAAAACGCGAGCGTGAATAACGCGTATGAAATATATGAATATTTATCCGAAAGGGAATCCGATTTGAGATAAGAATACAGGCCCCATAAGGAAAGAGCGGAAAAAAGGCCCGTTTCCATTCCCGACAAGGCCCCCCATACTGTCTGCCAGCAGAATATTGAAAGAATTGTAGCGGCCAAAGCCAGGTTTATATGATCTGTTAGTTTTAACGTGATTTTATAGACAGCCACATAAGCGAAAAGTTGGAAAATTACGCCCGGGAGAATTCCGCCGGCAATAGGTCCCATCAGAAGCCACGAAAGCGAAAGAAGCAAAGTCCACAAGGGGGCGGTTGCTCCGGCAATCGGCTGGTCAGAATTGAACGAAAAACCGTGGCCGGTGGCGATATTACGCGCGAAAACCTGATG
>CAZKYQ010000077.1:0-12318 GCA_964556975.1 uncultured Ignavibacteria bacterium | reverse complement strand
TCGTTATTTTGTCAAGGGAAATGTAGGTTTTATTAGGCCGTCAAAACGGGCCGCCACTGGATTTCCGATAAGAGATTTCGGAATGACAGGAGAATTATGGGTCGGTTGTTTGTTGTGCCCACTGTCAATTCCTGTCAGCGATATTTTCACGCAAGATTTGCGTTTCCGATATTGCCGATATATATTCCCATTATGCTTGCGCAAATAACATCATCGGCGGTGTTCGGTATTGAATCGTATCTCGTTAATGTCGAGGTTGACGTATCAGCACAGCTGCCGTATTTCGCGACTGTCGGTTTGCCCGAGGCGGCGGTCAAAGAATCGAAAGAGCGGGTTACCGCCGCTATAAAAAACTCTGGCTTCATGTTTCCAAGCAGAAGGGTAACGGTGAATCTCGCGCCGGCGGACGTAAGAAAATCAGGCACTGCGTTTGATCTGCCAATGGCAATAGGAATCCTCGCGGCGACAGGCCAGATCGCCCGGCAGGAGTTCGATGATGTAATAATAATCGGCGAACTTTCTCTTGACGGTTCGATCAGGGCCGTGCCGGGGGCCATTTCTACGGCGGTCAATGCCATCAAGAAAAAAGTAAAAGCCATGATACTCCCCGAGGAAAACGCCTCTGAAGCGGCCATGGCGCAGGGCGTAGAAATTTATCCGGTCAAGAATCTTATATCGGCGGTTGAGTTCTTGGAGACCGGCAAAGGGATTGATCCTCATACTGTTGATATCAGCCGCATTTTTGAATCAAACAGGCGGGTTGATATCGATTTCTCCGATGTCAAAGGCCAGGAACATGCCAAACGCGCCCTCGAGGTATCGGCGGCGGGCGGACATAATATTATAATGATCGGGCCGCCCGGCTCCGGGAAGACAATGCTTGCCAAACGTTTTCCGACTATTCTGCCCGATCTTACTCTTGCGGAGGCGCTTGAGACCACCAAGGTTTACTCGGTCGGCGGACATCTGAGGCCGAACCAGGCGCTCATCGCGACAAGGCCATTCCGGTCGCCGCATCACACGATATCCGATGTTGGATTGACGGGCGGTACGGGGCAGCTTCTGCCAGGCGAAGTCAGCCTTTCGCATAATGGCGTTTTATTTTTAGATGAACTGCCGGAATTCAATAAATCTACTCTTGAGGCGTTGCGCCAGCCTCTCGAAAATGGCTGGTTGACAATCACGCGAGCCGCGGGATCTGTTACTTATCCTGCGAGCTTTATTCTTGCCGCCGCGCTGAACCCGTGTCCCTGCGGTTATTTTGGCGACCCCAGCCATAACTGCAAATGTTCGCCGGGGCATATTCAACGATACATATCAAAAATCTCCGGGCCGCTTTTGGATAGGATCGATTTGCATATCGAGGTCCCCGCTGTTAAATTCAAGGAGCTTTCCAGCGAAGCGTCGGGGGAACCTTCGGATGATATCAGGAAACGCGTCAATGGCGCGCGGAATCTGCAGCTTGAGAGGTTTGCTCAATCAAACGGCCTATATTGCAATGCCCAGATGGAAACGAACCTCATAAGGGAAATATGTAAAATAGATGATGATTCGATGAATCTGCTTAAAACCGCCATAACCCGCCTTGGGCTCTCGGCAAGGGCGTATGACCGAATATTAAAAGTCTCCCGCACTATAGCTGACCTTGAAGGCGAAAAAGATATATCATCCGTGCATATTTCCGAAGCTATAGGCTATCGCAGTCTCGACAGAAACTACTGGCAGTAGAAAATTCATATATGCTGTCGGGCAGTCAGCGTAAAGTTGCGTTGCTGTTTTGAGGATAATACTCCTTGACTTTCAGGTTTATTTCGGCCTTTTTTAAAGCGTATGAAGAATTTCAATGTTGGAACCGTGATATTATTATTGGCACAAATCGCCGGAGTGGCTTTGACACAACTCTCGTGCGGCGATAAAGTTACCGATGACAACGGAGGGGTTGAGATTTTTGGACGCGTAGTATATTGGGCGCCTTTCGATAGCTCTTCGGCGGAGATTTTCATCTATAACAATGGCGATCCGGTAAATGACGCAATAGTCATCATTGACACCGATACGATCCCTGTGGAGAATTCTGATATCGGGTATTATTTCTTGCCTTTGAATGTCAACATTGGCGATACGGTCAATTATAATCTCGAGGTCGATAATAATCTGTTTAACGGATTTGTAATACTGCCTGATACGGCAAGCATTTTACACCCGGAGGATTTTGATTCGATTTTATTTAATTCGGAATATACAGCCGAATGGATGCGTACATCAATGGCTGACGGCTATTTTGTTTTCCTTGAAGAGCAGGATGGCCTGGTTGCCGCGGTTGCCGAAACGCATTTTGATACGTCGGCGGTATTGCCGGGAGGAAATTATCTGTTTTTGGGCTTGGATAGATTATGGGTGGAATCTTTAAATGGCGATTTCGAGATGGGTATCACGCCTCGCGACCGCGTTATGCCAAAGGGCATAGTGGCATCATCGGCAAATTTCAGAGATGTACATATTTATTAGAAAATTGATAGACGAATTAATAGCTGGAGATTAAGTAAGAATATGACGGAAATGCAAAGAACGATAAAGGGCAAAGCCTCGGTTTCGGGAGTGGGACTTCATACCGGGGTAAACACGACGATCACGTTCAAGCCCGCGCCCATTAATCACGGCGTTACTTTTATTAGAGCTGATTTGGAAAATTGTCCTGAGATTCCGGCGGATGTCGATCACGTAGTTGACCTTCAGCGGGGAACAACGCTTGGAGCCGATAAGGTGAGGGTTCATACGGTTGAGCATGTTTTAGCGGCCATTGCGGGATTGCAAATAGATAACATTATTATAGAACTGACAAATTCCGAACCGCCCGTAGGAGATGGTTCGGCCTGGCCTTATGTTCAGGCAATAAAAGAAGCCGGAGTTGTTGAACAGGACGCCCCCAAGGAATATCTGAAAATTGATACTCATATCGCGTATTCGGAGAAAGACAGGGGAGTAGATATTGTCGTCGTACCTTCGGACCGCCTTCGGATTACTTTTATGGTCGATTACAAAAACCCTGCCCTTGGCACCCAATATACGTCGTTGGTGGACCTCGATGAAGAATTTGAAGAAGATTTTTCAAAGGCGAGGACTTTTTGTTTCCTGACAGAAGTCGAGCAATTGCTTAATGCCGGCCTGATCAAAGGGGGGAGTTTAGACAATGCTATCGTCATTGTCGATGATGAGCTTACTGAAGAATGGGCCAAAAAACTTCAGGATAAATTCAACGAAAAAAGAAAAGTGTTTGTCGGGGATACCGGGGTCTTGAATAATACTCCCCTCCGCTATTATAACGAACCGGTAAGGCACAAAGCCCTCGATCTGCTTGGGGACCTGTTTCTGATCGGGGTGCCGTTGAAAGCGCATATTCTTGCCGCGCGTTCGGGGCACGCCGCTAATGTCGCACTCGCGAAAAAAATACGTTCTATCTATCAGAAACAATTGATCTCCAGTAAATATCAAAAAAGCAAAGCCGCCGGGGATTATCTTCTTGATATTAACGCAATCCTGAAAATTATGCCGCACAGGTATCCGTTTCTTATGATTGATAGAATAATTGATATCGAAGGAACCTCGAAAATCACCGCGCTGAAAAATGTTACATTCAACGAGCCGTTTTTTCACGGCCATTTTCCGGGGCAGCCTGTGATGCCGGGAGTGATGATTGTCGAGGCCATGGCTCAAACAGGCGGGCTTCTTCTCCTGAACGCTATCGACGAGCCTGATAACAAGCTCGCGTTTTTCATGGCGATTGATAATGTGAAATTTCGCAAGCCGGTCATACCGGGAGACCAGTTGCGGATGGAAGTTGAGATGCTCAGCTTTAAACGTTCGACAATAAAGATCGCGGGCAAAGCGTTTGTCGATGGCAAGCTCGTAGCCCAGGGAACTTTTCTGGCCGTTGTCGTGGATAGGCAGAAGTAGAGGGTTTTATGGATCAGCATCCCACAGCAATTATCTCCCCAAAAGCTCAAGTAGCCGATGACGTCAAAATCGGGCCGTACTCGATAATAGAAGACGATGTTGTAATAGGCAAGGGAACAATAATTGATTCGCATGTATCAATTAAAGATGGCGCGCGGATCGGGCAAAACGTCAAGATTTATCATAGCGCGGCGGTTGCCGGGCCGCCCCAGGACTTGAAATTCGCGGGAGAGAAATCAGAATTGATTATTGGTGATAATACTGTAATAAGAGAATTTGTTACATTAAATCGCGGAACCATAGCCCACGGCAAAACCGAAATCGGCAAGAACTGCCTGTTTATGGCATATTCCCATGTGGCGCATGACTGCATTATAGGCGATGAAGTAATCCTGGCAAATTCCATCCAGATGGGCGGGCATGTCGAAATCGGCGATTACGCGATTATAGGAGGCGCGACCGTAATACATCAATTTTCGCTTATTGGCGAACACGCCATGGTCGGCGGCGGTTTTCGTATTACTCAGGATATCCTCCCATATTCAACGGTTGCCGGGTATCCGTTGAGATGTCTTGGGTTGAATTCAATCGGTCTTAAGAGGCGGGGGTTCTCTGCGGACACAATTGCTATTCTAAAAAGGCTGTTTAGATTCTTAATGTCGAAAAAAATGAATACCAGCCAGGCAATGGCAAAAATCGATGATGAGATAGAAAAAACCCCCGAAGTTGTCAAAGTTTTGGAGCTTATAAAGAAAAGTGATCGCGGAGTCGTGAAATAGACCGAAAGCGTGTAAAAATCGCGTTGATTGGCTGCGGCCACATGGGGCAGTTTCATGCGCAAAAGCTCGCCGAAAACGATAACGCCGAGTTTATCGGGTGTTTTGATATCGATAGCGCGAAAGCAAACGCGATGGCTTCAAAATATAGCGTAAAAAAAATTGATTCGATAGAGTCGATGATTGGAAATGTCGATGCCGTCAGCGTTGCTGTTCCAACAAGCGATCATTTTGAGGTCGCGTCGAAATTGCTTGAAAAAAATATCGCGGTTCTTCTCGAAAAACCGATTGCAAGCGATGTAATATCAGCGGAAAAACTTGTTGAATTGTCAGAATCCAAAAATGTCGTATTGCAGATAGGCCATTCGGAGCGGTTTAACCCGGCATTTCTCGCAGTTGAAAAGGGCATTTCCAATCCGAAATTTATAGAGACCCACAGGCTTGCGCCATTTAAAGGGCGGGGCGATGATGTTGCGGTAATTCTTGATCTGATGGTGCATGATCTCGATTTGATATTGGCCATGACCGGTTCGGTTCCCGATAAGATTGACGCCGCGGGCGTGGCGGTGATTACCGACAGCATTGATATTGTGAATGCCAGGCTTACTTTTCCCGGCGGCTGTGTGGCCAATGTTACGGCGAGCAGAATTTCAGTCAAAGAGATGAGAAAGCTTCGCGTTTTTCAAAGTTCAGGCTACATGTCTCTGGATATGGCAAAACGGGAAGCGGAGCAGTACATAGTGGCCGATGTCGATACCGACGATTATAAGCAGGCCCCGATTTTTGGGCGGTTTCAACTTCCCGACGGTCGGGCTGTTGTCAAAAAGAATGTCGAAATTCCACTGGGCGATAATTTAACGCATGAAATAGAATCGTTTGTTGAAGCTGTAAGCGGAAAACACGGCCCTGTAGTTTCAGCTCGCGACGGCCTGAACGTTCTTACGGTCGCCGGTAGAATTGAAGAACTCTGTAAGGAATATCTCGAAAAGATTTGAAACGTTCCATATTGATAGTCGCTGGCGAGACCTCCGGGGATAATGTCGGAGGGCTATTTTGTTCAGAGCTTAAATCATTGCGGCCGGAGCTTGAGATATTCGGCCTTGGCGGAGACCAAATGAAATCCGCCGGAGTTGATATTTTGTGCCATATCAACAAACTCGCCTTTCTGGGGTTCTGGGAAGTTATAAAGCATATCCCGTTTATTCGCTCTGTTGAAAAAAGAGTTTTCCATGAAGCGCGGGAAAGAAAACCATCGCTTGCGGTTTTAATAGATTATCCCGGGTTTAATTTGCGGTTGGCGAAAAAGTTAAAATCTATGGGAATACCTGTTTTGTACTTTGTCAGCCCGCAAGTTTGGGCATGGGGAAAAGGGCGCATTAAGAAAATAAAAAACCTTGTTGACAGCATGATCGTGGTTTTTGAATTTGAGAAAAAACTGTATGCAGAAAATGGTTTTGGAGTCGAATATTTCGGCCATCCTCTTCTGGAAATAGTAAAACCGAGTTTGAGTAAAGAAGAATTCTTCACCAGTATTGGTATCGAAGAAAGTGAAAAATATATTGGCCTTTTTCCCGGTTCGCGATTGCAGGAAGTAAATAAAATTTTGCCCGTTATGACAGGCGCCATAAAAAAACTAACCTTATCAGCGAATAATATCACCGGTATTGTGGGATGCGCGCCAAGCCTTGATGATTCGGCTTATACTAAAATAACGGGCAATAAATTCAAGCTTGTCAGGAATTTAACTTATGATTTGATGGCAAACGCGGAGTTGAATTTTGTTGCGTCAGGAACAGCTACGCTTGAATGCGCAATATTGAAAAAGCCGTTGTTCGTTCTATATAAAACATCGTTTCTGACTTATTTGATTGCCAAGAAGCTAATTAGAATTCCCAATATCGGGTTGGTAAATGTTGTCGCGGAGCGTAAAATTGTTCCGGAATTTGTACAGGACAGATGTAGGCCTGAATTGGTTGCGAATAACGCTCTAAACTATTTTTCCGATGAGAATTACCGCCAAAAAATGCTTGCCGAATTGCAAGAAGTTCGCGGAAAGCTGGGCCAATATGGGGCTTCGAAAAGGGCCGCGGAATTTGCATTGGGAATGTTAAATAGCGCGGATAATTGACTTTAACCGAAAATCAATATAATATCCAATTATGAAAAGCCGGTATTCGTTGAAACAAAGGTTGGTTTTATTGTTTTCCTCAACAATAGGCCCGATATTTTTGATATTATTCGGTTTAACCTGGAAACTGAAATGGAGCGGCTTGGAAGAGCTTAAAAGAGCGCGAGAGTTATCGCCAAAAGTACTTTTTGCTTTCTGGCATTCAAGGCTTCTTGGACTATGCTATGCGTTCAAGTTTCGGAATGCCGGAATAATGGTCTCGAAATCGTTTGACGGTGAATGGATCGCGAGGCTGGTAAATAAACTGGGATACCGGGTGTTTCGCGGATCAGCCAGTAGAGACGGCGAAAAAGGGCTTTTGGAGATGGTCAAAGACAAACTGGAAGGCGATTTGGCTCTAACGGTAGATGGCCCGAAAGGCCCCCCCGAGAAAGTGAAATATGGAGTAGTGGCCCTGGCCTCCAACACAGGGTTGCCGATCGTGCCTTTAACTATTATTGCAGAGAAAGCGTGGCGGCTTGGAACCTGGGACAGATTTATGGTTCCGAAGCCATTTTCAAAGGTTACCGTTTTGTGCGGCCCGCATATAGAAGTACCGGCTAGTGTTGCCAGAAAAGATCTTAAAAGATACGGACTGAGCATAGAAGAAGCTTTAGGGAAATTGTGTTAATATGATTTTTATTTATAGGTTGTTTTTAATAATTATTCTGATTTTTGGCGCGCCTTTTTTATTGGTTAAGGCCTTGATAGGCGGGCATGGGGTAAAAGAACGGCTTGGATTTATTAATCCAAACGATTCTGCCGGAAGAATGTTCTGGTTTCACGCCGCGTCGCTCGGCGAATTAAAAATTCTCGCTTTAGTTATTCCATTAATAAGAGAAAAAAACGATGATATAGGATTTGCGGTTTCTACGACAACCATGACCGGGAAGTTGATGGCCCAAAAATTATTCGGAGATTTCGCGCAGGTTTTTCTTCAACCGCTTGAATTAAAATCGTCGGTTAAAAGAACGCTTGATAGTATTAAGCCGGAAAAACTAATTATGGTTGAAACGGAATTGTGGCCGCTATTAATTACCGAAGCGCATAAAGCCGGCGTAAACATAAGCTTGATAAATGGCAGAATGTCCGAAAAATCATTCAGGTTATATGCTATTTTCCGATTTTTGTTTTCTCCGGTTATCAGGAATTTTAAAAACATTGTCGCGCGGACGCAAGCCGACGCTGAGAGATTCAGCGCGCTCGGCGCTGAAAATATTTTTATTGTAGGCAACGTAAAATACGACCAGGTTTTTAATCGCTTTGAAACCAGGCCTCCGAGAATTGAGACGGGAAATGATCTGATTTTCGTTGCCGGGTCGCTTCGAAAAGGCGAGGGCGCGATAATTATAGATACGATTTCAGAGTCATTTGAGAATAAACTTCCGATCCGATTTATTATTGTCCCCCGTCACATGAAAGATGTAACCGGACTAACGGAGAGGCTAAGGATGTCTTTGATAAAATATTGCCTTTGGTCTGAATTGGAAAAGAACGAGCTTCCCGATAACACGGTCCTTGTTGTTGATACTATGGGCGAACTGCCCGATTTTTATCAAATTTCTGATATTGCTTTTGTAGGCGGATCGCTTGTCCCTATTGGAGGCCATGACCCGGTCGAACCTGCTTCGTTCGGAAAAATGGTTTTATTCGGCCCATACATGGAAAACGCCTCCGAAGCCGCGGAAGCTCTTCTTGAATCGGGCGGAGCTATCGAAGTAACAAATTCAGATGACATTTTTGTATTTATTCAAAAAGCCCTTGAGGACAAAGACATGCTTATAGAAAATGGAGAAAAATGCAAAAACGCGGTGATGTCGCTTGCGGGAGCGTCGAAAAAGACGGTTGAAATACTAATGAGGTAAGAAAATGCTACGAATGTTTCTCTATCCCCTGGCCTGGATATATTATGCAGTCTATTATCTTTGGGATATTTACTGGAATATTACTCAAGCTGAAAGAGCGGATGCCAAACTGATTTCTGTGGGCAATATTGCTGTTGGCGGTACAGGAAAAACTTCGCTGGTGGAATATCTCGCGAAGAGGCTCTGCTCCAAAGGCATCAAAACAGCGGTAGTAGCGCGCGGTTATAAGAGGCCCGGCTCATCATCGCTGGAAATTTGTATTGCCGGTGAAAATTGCTGGGAGAATTGCGGCGATGAACCGTCCGCTCTTGCCAGATCAGTTGATGGTTTGAAAGTATATGTTGATTCGAGCAAATCATACGCGGCAATTAAGGCTGGCGCGGACGGCCATGACGTTGTCATTGTCGATGACGGTTTTCAACATAGAAGGCTGGAACGAGATATTGATATCGTTTGTATAGATGGGGCCGATCCATTCGGCAACGGGCAGCTGTTGCCATACGGAATATTGCGGGAGCCGATACAATCTTTAAAACGGGCGGATATCATAATTGTGTTTCCGGAAAAAGGACATCAAGCTTTTTCAACCGCGGGATTCCCCGAAAGCATTCCGGTATTTTCAGCGCGGAAAATTGTTAGCGGAGTAAAATCAACATCCGGGGAATCGATCGATATCACCGGCAGGAAAGCGGCGGCTTTTTGCGGAATAGGCAATCCGGAATCATTCAGAGGGAGCCTGATCGAATCAGGCTCGAAATTGGTTCTTTTTGAGAAATTCAAAGATCATTTTATTTATAAGGACAACGACATTAATGATTTGATAAAGCGCTCCCGAGACAGCGGCGCCGAATTAGTTGTTACGACTTTAAAGGATTTCGTGAAGGTTGAAAAAATCTGGCCGGAGGATATTAAATTGTATTATTTGAAAATAAATGTTGAAATAGACAAAGAAGATGAATTTATTGAGTTGATTGAAAGATGAACCACGATACTGACATACTTGTAATTGGCTCGGGGATAGGCGGCTTATATTTCGCACTTCTGGCATCTAAGCTGGGCAAAGTCGCGGTTGTCACCAAAAAATCGAGATGGGAAGCGGCCACCAATCTCGCCCAGGGCGGGATTGCCTCGGTAATGTCGAAAATTGACAGTTTTGAGTCCCATGTACAGGATACACTCAGCGCGGGCGATGGTCTGTGCGATAGAGACATTGTCGAGAAAGTCGTAAGAGCAGGACCGGATTGTGTAGGTCGGCTGTTTGATCTGGGCGTGGAGTTTTCAAGGGGATCAAAAGCCGAGGGATTCGATCTTGGCCGGGAGGGCGGGCATTCCGAAAAACGTGTGGTTCACGCCGCCGATTTTACCGGCAGGGCGATCGAGCAGGCGCTGGTTAAGGCCACAAGGGAAAATGAAAATATAACGATTTTCGAACATCATAACGCTATTGATCTGATAACCCAGCATCACCTCACAAAAGAAAAGATAGTTACCGAAAAACCGATTTGCTACGGCGCTTACGTTTTGAATACCGAAGAGGGAACCATCGATACATTCAGGGCGAAAATCACCATGTTGGCATCGGGGGGGGGAGGAAAAATCTATCTTCACAATACCAATCCCGATATCGCCACCGCTGACGGCATAGCCATGGCGTACCTGGCCGGCGCGCGGATCGGCAACCTGGAGTTTGTGCAGTTTCATCCCACCAAACTCTATCATCCTCACGAGAAATCGTTTTTAATCTCCGAGGCGGTCAGGGGAGAGGGCGGCAGGCTTGTATTGCAATCGGGGCAGCCGTTTATGAAACAGTATCATCCGAAAGCGGAACTCGCTCCCCGGGACACCGTAGCTCGGGCTATCGATACCGAATTGAAAAGAACCGGCGATGAATATGTCTGTCTCGACGTTACTCACCTGGGGCGGAAGTTTCTCGAAAAACGGTTCCCGACTATCTACGATAAATGTATGAACCTGGGGATTGATATCGCTGTCGAGCCTATCCCGGTTGTGCCGGCGGCTCATTATTTCTGCGGAGGCGTGGTAACCGACGAATCCGGCCGAACTGATATCGGCAACCTTTATGCCTGCGGCGAGGTGGCTATGACCGGTATGCACGGAGCCAACAGGCTGGCCTCGAATTCCCTTCTAGAAGCGGTGGCGTTCGCCGAATTCGCTTTCGAGAACCTGAAAGAGGAATTTTCTCGAACAAATCCGCCCCCGAAAATACCGACCTGGGATGTTACGGGCGTTTTCGATACCGAAGAATGGGTCATCATCTCCCACGACCGGATAACATTGGAAACCCTTATGTGGGATTACGTTGGAATCGTAAGGTCCGATAACCGTCTCTTGAAAGCGGAAGAACGATGCCGCATAATGAACAGGGATATCAGAGATTTTTACCGCAAAAATCCTGTCCGCCCGCAAGTTCTGGAGCTTAGAAATATGGCCATTACCGCGAGGCTTCTCATCGAATGCGCAAAGAGAAGAAAAGAATCGAGGGGGCTTCATTATAATTCCGATTACCCTCAAAAAGACGATAAGTACTTCCTTAAAGATACAATTGTGAGACGGGGTGAGATTTGATCCACAAACAAAAGATACTTATTGTCGATTATGGTTCGCAGTATACCCAGCTTATAGCAAGACGGATTCGAGAACTGAAAGTTTATTCTGAGATCGTTAGCTGTCTGCATGATTTTAAAAAGTATGATTTTACGGAAGTGGCCGGGATAATCCTTTCCGGCAGCCCCTCGTACGTCGATCAAAAGGGCGCGCCGAAACTCGATACAAGCCTTTTATACAAAAACGTTCCCGTACTTGGAGTATGCTTTGGCTTTCAACTTATTGCCTTACATCTTGGCGGCAATATCGGCAAATCGAAAAGCAGGGAGTACGGCCGCGCTATAATGGCCTCCTATAAATCCGATCTGTTCGATAATCTTCCCGGCAAAAGCCAGGTCTGGATGAGCCATGGCGACCATTTGGAGTCGTTACCGAAAGGTTTCAGGAAGATCGGCTCCACTCCAAGCGTCAAATATGCCGCCATTGCCGATCCAGTAAGAAAACTATACGGCGTACAGTTTCACCCCGAAGTAGCCCATACGGAACAGGGCGCGCTAATTCTCAAAAACTTCGTTTATGATATCTGCAAGTGCAAAAAATCCTGGTCGCCCATGTCGTTTATTGAAAATTCCATAGATGAAATCAGGCAGACCGTTGGCAAAAATGAAAAGGTAATTTGCGGACTTTCCGGCGGGGTTGATTCATCGGTGGTGGCCATGCTCCTCAACAAAGCCATAGGCAAACGAGCCGTATCGGTTTTTATCGATAACGGTCTATTGCGCTTTAACGAGGCCGGGGATGTGAAAACGGCTTTCAAGAAATTCGGGCTGAACCTGCGTTTTGTCGATAGCACCGACCTGTTTTTGCGAAGGCTCAAGGGCATCTCCAATCCCGAACAGAAACGCAAAAAAATCGGGAGGGCGTTTATCGAGATATTCACCAAAGAAGCGAAAAGGATCAAGGGGGTGAAATTCCTGGCGCAAGGGACGCT
>CAZKYQ010000076.1:2346-12350 GCA_964556975.1 uncultured Ignavibacteria bacterium | reverse complement strand
CGAACTTTCCATGGTCCGCTGCCGAAGCGTCATCAAGATTTTTTACAGGCTTGTCTGTGAAAAAGATTGTTATCATTGAACCAACGCGCTGTACTGAAACCGGTACTCCCGCCTGTTTTGCTTTAGCACGCAGTTCTTTTTCCAGGAGATTTGACGAATTCTCCAAAGTTTGGTAGGCGCTTTTATCGAGCAATTTTAATGTCTCGATTCCTGCGGCCATAGCAAGCGGGTTTCCCGACAAAGTGCCGGCCTGATAAACCGGGCCTTCCGGAGCGATCATTGACATTAAATCATTCCTTCCGCCATAAGCTCCAACCGGAAGCCCCCCGCCTATTACTTTCCCGAATGTTGTTAAATCAGGCACGATATTATAAAGCTGTTGCGCGCCAGCGGATGAAACTCTGAAACCGGTCATCACTTCGTCAAAAATAAGAAGGCTTTCATTTTGATCACAAAAATTTCTCAACCCCTCCAGGAATCCCGGTTCCGGTGGAACAGTACCCATATTCCCGGCGACGGGTTCAACAATTACAGCCGCGATTTGCCCTTTTTCATTTTTAAATATATTTTCAACCGATTCAAGATCATTATAAACGGCCACTCGCGTATCTTTCGCGGTACCCTCGGTTACGCCGGGCGATGTCGGCACGCCAAGAGTCGTGGCGCCCGACCCCGCCTGAATAAGAAAACTATCGCCATGGCCATGATATCCGCCCGCGAATTTGATTATTATATCTTTTTTTGTAGCCGCCCGGGCAAGCCTGACTGCGCTCATGGCGGCTTCAGTGCCTGAATTGACAAAACGGATTTTCTCTATCGACTGCACTCTATTAACTATTATTTGCGCTAATTTGACTTCCGCGGGATTTGGAGCGCCAAAACTAGTGCCTTTCTCGACGGCCTTTTTCAATGCAACAGTTATCTCTTCGCGGGCATGTCCTAAAATCATAGGGCCCCAGGATCCGATATAATCGATATATTCATTTCCGTCAACATCAGTTAGTCTGCATCCTTTAGCGGAAATGATAAAAGGCGGATCGCCCGATACTGCCTTAAAAGCCCTCACCGGAGAGTTTACTCCACCGGGCATAATTTTTATAGCCTGTGCAAATAATTTATCGGATTCGGTCATTTTTTCCTCTTTTAAAACTGAAATCTATTTGCCTTCTCTTAGCCACGCCGCAACTTCGGAGGCATGATAGGTTAGAATAAAATCCGCTCCTGCTCTTTTGAATGCCAAAAGTGTTTCTAAAATTATAGCCTGTCTGTCAATTACGTCTATTTTCGCGGCGGCTTCGATCATCGCGTATTCGCCTGACACCTGATACACAGCGGTAACCCGTCCGAATTTTTCCTTTACTCTCGAAAGTATATCGAGGTAGGCCACGCCAGGTTTGATCATAATCATGTCGGCGCCTTCGGCTATATCAAGTTCTGCCTCTTTCAACGCTTCAAGTCCATTTGCCGGATCCATTTGATATCCCCGCCTGTCTCCAAATTGAGGAACCGAGCCGGCGGCCTCGCGGAATGGCCCGTAATACGCGGAAGAATACTTTACGGCATAAGATAGAATGGGGATATCGTCATAGCCGCCTTGGTCAAGAGCTTTTCTGATAGCCGCGACTCTGCCGTCCATCATATCGGACGGCGCAATAATATCCGCGCCCGCTTCAGCGTGGCTCAAGGCAGTTTTGGCTAATAGCTCCAATGTGGGGTCGTTTGAAACTTCCTGATTTTTAATGATGCCGCAGTGCCCGTGGTCGGTATATTCACATAGGCAGACGTCGGTAATGACAAGCAGATCAGGCGCGGACTTTTTTATTGCCCGTATGGCGCGCTGCACGATTCCATCCTTGTCATAAGCTCCGCTTCCGACAGCATCCTTATTTTCAGGTATGCCAAATAGAATTATTGCCGGTATTTCCAATTTTGAAATTCTTGAAGTTTCCTCCGCAACTTTATCCACTGAGAAATGATATTGACCGGGAAGCGAGCTAATTTCATTTTTTATGTTTTTGCCCGGGACAACAAAACAAGGCTGGACAAGGTCATCAACAGACAATCTGTTTTCTCGTACAAGCCTGCGCATACTTTGATTTTTCCGCAGTCGCCGCGGACGATCAATGGGAAAGCTCATGATCCAATTTCTCCATTATTTTATTTAATTCTTCTTCATTCTGTTTTGAAAAAGCCAATAGCACAGCGCGCGCTAACGACAGATCGTCCTGGTCAACGCTTGCTCTTTTCATGTTCATTATTATTAAGCTTATTATTTTTTTTACCAATGATTTTGAAAACCTGTCCACTTTATCCCGGTCGGATTCGCAGAATTTTTTTGATGTTCTATCTATTTCCGATTGGCGGATCCCCTCGACAATCTCCTGCAATTGTTGTATTGTCGGGGCAACTCGATTTTCACGGTGCCACTTTATGAAATTCTCGACCTTCTGAGAAATTAGTTTTTCAGCGCGCTCCGCCTCTTTTCTGCGAGCGTTCAGATTCGACTCGACCAACTCATTGAAATCGTCAACTGAATAAACAAATATGTTGTCAGCTTTATTCATTTCCGGATCAATATCGCGCGGGACCGCCAAATCTAAAAAACAAATCGGGTTTTCACGTTTATCAATCAAAGGAACTAATTTATCGGCCTCTATTATATATCTGGGCGATCCGGTGGATGAAACTACAATATCGGCCCAAAGAATATCTTCATCTTTTGGAGGAAACGGAGCGGCCTGTCCGGAAAGCTCTTTTGCTAATTTCTCAGCCTTTTCTTTAGTGCGATTACTAACTTTCCAGGATGACACTCCGGCCTTATGAAAGTGAGCCGCCGCTAATTTGCCGGTCTCCCCCGCTCCGATTATTAGCACATTTAATTTATCAAGATTTCCAAAAATTTTCCCGGCGAGAGATACCGCGGCAAAGGCGACAGAAACTGCTCCTTTAGAAATAGCTGTTCTTTCACGAACAAATTTACCGCACTCTATTCCTTTCATAAATAGCCTGTTTAAAAAACCGTTCGCGCTTCCGATTTCCAGCGCCATGTAATATGACGTTTTAACCTGTCCCAGTATTTGGACTTCGCCGATAAGCTGGGAGTTCAACCCTGAGGTTACATTAAAAAGATGGCGGGCTGCATTTTCGTCGCGATATATGTACGCTTTATCAAATTGAGACGGATCAAGGTTTGTTGATTTTCCAAAAAGTTCTCGCAACTCCGAATCGGAAAGATGATTTTGGGGTGAAATATATAATTCAACCCGGTTACAGGTCGAAACAATTACGCATCCTTCGATACCTTGCCAGCCAAGAATTGTCTTAATTGCTTCCGGTAATTGCTCCGGGTTTATTGCCGCAAGTTCCCTTGCCGCAATATCTGAAGTTTCATGGTTGATCCCAATAACTTCGAGCTCCATTAATTGCCCCCCGGATAAGTGATAAACATCGATATAATTATCAAAGCTATCATTACGGCGGATAATAAAGCCGAAAACCCTGCAAGCTGGCGCTGTTTGAGCCAGCGGAATCTGCTGGCGACAGTCATCAAAGTTATTATTCCCCAAAAAAACAGCGCAATGCCAAGATGATCGTGTAAAGTATCAAAAAGCTCTGTCCGCATAAGCATCCAGATTGAACCAAATAAAGTACCAAGCGTTACAAACAACCATCCCGCCGATACTGTTAAAGATCTAAGCATGTTTAAATCGTTAAGAGAAGGCATTAATGAAAACAGCGGTCCGAATTTGCGCTTCTTAATCTGTCTGTGAAGAACCAAATATCCGAACCCATAAACACCTGCGCCTAACAGGAGCGCGACGCCAGCCATAGTAAAGGCAATATGGAAAGAAACCCACTCGCCATCAAATATTTCCGGCGTTTTTGTTGGCTGCGTTCCCAATATAAGCGAAAATAAAATAAGCAATATTACAGTTATAACAGGCAATACGACCAGAATACCCTGTTTCATTCTTTTTTGCGCATATAGATGGGCGCCCCAAATAAAAAAACCGATTAAAGCGGCTAATTGTCCTATACTGGTGAAAGGGATTTGCTTTTGAACGATCGAAATTAATAGAAGCCAGAAAAAGTAAATTAAAAGCGAAATCCAGCTCAATCTTGTCGCTAATTTTTCTATGAAATTATTTGGATGGCTTGCCAGATGTACCCATGTTGCCAGCAAGGCGCCATAAATTGCCACTATCACAGCGGGTAAAAGCGAAAACAAGATTTCCATTAATTATTCCCTTTCTCCCAGAAACGGTTCGCTACTCTGAACGCGTCCTTCACACAGCCATTGACTGACACACCCCTATAAGATACTCCCGTAAAATACAATCCCGGAAGATTAATTTCCATCTTTTCCGCCGCCGCAACTCTTTTTAGATGCCCCTTAACATATTGCGCTATTCCTTTTGGATGGCGAAATATCCTTATAAAATCAGGCCCGTTTTTCAAACCAATCAATTTAGCCAAATCATCACGGGCTGTTTCACTCAATAAGTCATCGGACACGTCTTCAATATCCGGATCATGAGCGCCTCCAAGAAGGGTCCTAAGAAGGTGAAATCCTTCCGGCGCCTGCCCGGGAAATATCGAATCGCTCCAGAGACAGCCAAGCGACCTTATGCCCTCGGTTCTCGGAATTAAAACGCCGAAACCATCAACCGAACGGCCTATATTTTCGCGGCGATATCCGTGGCAGACAACATCAACAGGCGCGAATGGTATTTCACCCAAGAGCCTGGAAACTTCATTATCAATATTATTAATAATATTCGACGCTTCAAAAGACGGACAGGCTAAGATTAGATCGTCGGCCTCATGGCTTTGCCCGTCCGTATGAATAACGAATTTATTATTCTTGATTTCAACCGTTTTGGCGGCAGAAGAATAAACCAGCTCGCTATTGGTTTTCTCAACAAGCATGGTTGTTAATTCTCCCATGCCGTTTTTGAACGTATGAAGGACTGATCCGGGGCCAGCCGGCCCTCCGGATATCTTCCCTGTTTTTTTGGCTTCCCTTTTCTTGGCGATCATTGCCTTAAATAACCCGCCATATTCTTCTTCCATCTCTACCATTTTAGGAAATACCGCTTTTAGGGAAAGTTCTTTCGTATTGCCGGCGAATATTCCAGAGACCATAGGATCGAGTAAGTATTTGGCAAAATTCTTTCCAAGACGCCGACATCCGAAAGAATCCACGGTTTCATCTTCATCATCTTTTTTTCGCGGCACGATTATTTCGCAAGCCATTCGCAGTTTTGACAGGAACGGTACGATATTCGAAGTTAGGAATTTCGGCGGAGACAATGGCACTTCCCGCATTTTCCCGCCGTGATAAATAAATCTTTTATTTGATCTTTCATCGGCTTTTACAAGCATATTTTCAATCCCAAGTAATTTTATGAGTTCAAAAGTGGCAGGCTCATTATCAAGAAATCCGTTTGGGCCCCATTCGCAGATATATCCATCGACCGTATCTGTTTTCGTAGAGCCTCCGGCATACGGTTTTGATTCGAGGATTGTAATTTCGACATCGCGGCCGATTTCTTTTCCCTTTTCGCGTATAAGAAACGCCGTTGTCAAGCCGGATACTCCCGCGCCTACAACTACAACCTTTCGAGGATTCAAGTCTTCAGGCATCTTCACGTCCCCCGGTAGCTATGCTGGCTAACACCCTGGCGAATTGAGGGTCGTCGTTGAAGACTCTCACGCGTCTCACAGACTCGAATCCGGCGTCTTGCGCCTGCCGCGCCGCTAATATATCCAGATCATATAATGTTTCAAGACAATCAGAAACAAAACTGAGGGGCATCAATAAGAGGTTTCTCTTTGCACCGCCAAGTTTTTCGATTTCATCTTCGAGATAAGGCGGCGTCCATTTGACAGGCCCTACTCTGCTTTGAAACGCCAGCGACCAGCTAACATTTTCCGGTAGCTTGTCGCCGAGAGCTTTTGCTGTTTCTTCAACACGCGCCGGATAATCATCTCCTTTATCAACATCTCTTTGAGGTATGCCGTGCGCCACAAAAAGAAGATGAGAGTCCGATGATAAATAAGCCGCATCTTCTTCCAAATATCTGTCCCATATCGCGAGGACCTCTTCCCTATTGCCCCATGCTGGAACACTTCTTAATTTGATTTTGTGCCGCTTACATACGCGTTCGGTTTCCTTTTTTATTGAACCTGTCATGGCTTTTGTAAAATGCGGAAACAGAGGCAACAAAGTAATATCATTTATATTGTTATTAGCCAATGTTTCTATGGCACTTTTAATTGTCGGCCTTGTGTAACGAAACGCATGCGCTATAACAAGGTCTTTGCCCAAATCCTTCACCGCGGTTTCGACCATATATTTAAGTTTTTCTGTCCATTTTGGCAGAGGCGAAGCACCGCCTATTAATTCATATCGTTTTGCTACAATTGGCGCCCTTTTTCGAGATATATATATTGCCAAAATTTCTCTTATTAAACCCGGCATAGGCAGAATGGCCGGATCGCGAAAAATTGCCTTCAAGTAATCTTTTATCTCGCTTAGACTGGACGGCCCGCCCATATTGACCAATAGAATTGCTTTAGCCACTTAAACTGTCCGCGAGAATTTTGTTTTGGAATCTTTTGAAAGGTATCTATCGAATGGCATTGCGAGGTTTCTTAAGAATAATTGGCCCAAATGTGTAATTTGGTAACCCTTATCGTCTTGTATAAGCAATCCCTTTTTCTCATACGGTTTCAACTCATCGATTTTACTTCTTATTATTTCAATTGTTGAGGAATCATCTTTTTCGTTATGCGGAGGGACCCTGACTTCAAGATTACACATTAGGTGGTTTATAAAATGTTTTCTTATTATATCATCACGATCAAGCTTGTATCCCTTAATAATAGGCAATATATTGTAGGATAATTTCTCCTGGTATGGCTCCGGCGGAAACAGGTTTTGGACAAATAAATCTTTGAATTCGCTAATGGATGAACAGCCAAAACCCAAAAGCTCAAGTCCGGCGTTTGCGGTATATCCCATAAAATTCCGCCATAATTTTCCGTTGCTCATCGCGATTGTCAGTTCGTCATCAGGTTTCGCGAAATGGTCCATGCCGATGGCTTTATAGCCGTTATCAGCGAAAAAGCGGTTTGCGTCGAGAAGCATTCCCAGCCTTGCTTCCGGAGATGGCAGATCAGATTCATTAATAGCCCGCTGATGTTTGATTTTGGACGGCAGGTAAGCAAAACCAAAACAGGCCAGCCTGTCTGGAGCGAATTCAAGAACGCCTTGCATCGTCTGAATCCAGGTCTCTCTGGTCTGCTTTGGCAGGCCGTAGATAAGATCGATATTGACTCCGCCAAAACCATGTTCTCTGGCGGACTCGACAAACATCTTCATTTTGTCGGCGGGGTAAATCCTATTAACTGCCTTTTGGACAGCTGGATCCAAGTCCTGAAGCCCCATTGATATCCTGTTAAACCCTCTTTCGGAAAGAAGGCTTAAATGTTCTTCGGTAGTAACACGCGGATCGACTTCTATAGATCTATCGACATCGCTTGTACCTGGAATTCGCTTTATTAAAAAATCCAAAAGATCAGCCAGCATTTCCGGCGGAAAATGAGTCGGCGTACCGCCGCCGAGATGAAGCTGGCAATGACTAAGCCCATTCTGAAAAAAGCTGGCGACCATGTCTATTTCACGCTTGAGCGAATCGATATATGATGTAAACTTTTCAGGCTCTCTGGTAATGCATGAATTACAGCCGCAATAAAAACAGCGCGAATTGCAGTACGGCAAATGCAAATATATGGCAATAGGATTGGGTTGAGAGCTTATTCTTTTAATTGCGCTTGTAAAATCTTCTGAGAATTGTCCGGACTTCCGTATCGGGACCGTTGGATAGGATGTGTATCTCTGGCCGCGAACATCGAGCTTCTCGATTAACTGCAATATCTGCTCTTCGGGAATTTCCTTTAATGGAATATTATTCATTCCCTTTGCCTCGTATTTCATCGAGCATTATTTCCACGGAAGAAATAGGAGTCATTGGAAGAATCCCATGGCCCAGATTGAATACAAATCCTCCCGTACCAGCGGCCTCGCCTATAACTCTTCTTACATTTGACCTGACTGTATTTTCATTGCCTAGCAATATTGTAGGATCAAGATTCCCCTGCAGCGCTATATCCGCCCCAAATATGCCTTTTGCTTTTTTTAGAGAACAACGCCAATCAAGACTGGCAACGCTACAGCCGGATTCTTTAACATCTTCAAGTAAATGTGAACCATTGTGGGCGAAATAAGTCATGGGAACATCGAGGTCTTTCAAATCGTCAAAGATTTGTCTTACAACTGGAAGCACAACCGATTTAAAATCGTTTTGGTTTAGGATTCCCGCCCAGGTGTCAAAGACCTGTATAGCATTCGCGCCGGAGCTTACCATCTCGCGCAGGTAAACCGTAATCATATCTTTTAGCTTATTCAATAGCATATTAAAGGCCTGAGGTTCCTTGTACATCAAACTTTTAATATTAGCGAAAGGATTCGGCTTGCCGCCTTCGATAAGATATGTCGCCAATGTAAATGGCGCGCCGGTAAATCCGATCAGAGCGACCTCTTTGGGAAGCTCCGCTCGAACCATTCTGATAGTTTCCAAAACAAATCCCAGGCTTTCCTGCGGATCAATTTGTTTTAGAGATTCTATGTCCTTTATAGTTCTAATGGGCGGATCAATTTTAGGGCCTTCACCCGCGCCAAAAGACAGGTTTGCCCCCATTGGCACTAATGGAATTAAAATATCGCTGAATAATATCGAAGCGTCAAAACCAAATCTTCGTATCGGTTGAATGGTAACTTCACAGGCCAATTCCGGCGTATTGCAGATTTTTAGAAATTCATTATTTTTCCGAACATCGCGATATTCAGGAAGATACCTTCCTGCCTGCCTCATCAACCATACCGGCGGGACTTTCATGTTTTCGCCCCGACATGCTTTTATATACTTCATTGATTTGTGCCTTCCATATTTTTCATTTCTAATTTACAATTGACCCGCCGAATTAGCATCATCAAACAGCGGGATTTCCGCTTTAAAGGTAATGCTGCTTTTTTCGTAGCCCGGTATTGCTGAAATTTTGACGCCGATTGTTCCGGCAAGTTCGCTAATAATGTCTAAATCGGCGCCGATTTCTTTAAGTTTTGCCGAAGAAAAACTTTCTTTATCCTCATAATTATAATTTACAATAAGATCAGCCTTAAAAGCTTTTCTAACCAACGACACTTCCATTTTCGAACAATCTTCGGCTTTGCGGAAGAAACTTTGAACAATCTTTTCCCAGTACACTGGATTGGACACTGCTTTTAAATCCGGCGCAATTTCAAAGTTCAGCGCTATCCCCGAAACCGAAAGAGACCCTTTTAATTTCTCAATCGCTTCATTTGTCAGGATTGAAATATCTGTCATTTCCAATTGAATTTTTCTCTTGCTTGTTCCCAACATCTGAATAATGGACACTTGCTCGCAGGTATCTGAAATCTTTTTAATGTTTGCTGATATCCTTCGAAATGATTCTTTTTCCTGAGAGAAGGAAGAGTCGCTATCTGATAGGCTTTGAATATCATTTTTTATAGCTTCAAGCGGGCCCCTCATCATCGATGATGCAGCACGGATTATGCTGGCAGTCCTATTTTCCTGCTCAATTCTCTTTCGTAATGCCCAATAAAAAAACCAAACTCCTGTCAGCACCAGCAGACTGAAAAAAGCGCCTTCCGAAACAAACATCCTGACTCTTTTTCGGGCGACTTTATCAAGGCGATCCAGCGCTTTTTGAGTAACTTCAATTATAGTCTGCTCAGGCAAAAAGGCCAAATCGGGGAATTTTTCATTCAGCCATTCAACTATGGCAGCGGGTGAAAGCTCATCGGTTTGTATTTTTAATAGGGCCATGTTTTTTTGCTGGGCCCAAATTAAATTTTGTTGCGCAGTAACCCTGTCGCCCTCCTGGATTTGAAAAAT
>CAZKYQ010000076.1:0-2246 GCA_964556975.1 uncultured Ignavibacteria bacterium | reverse complement strand
CCCAAATTAAATTTTGTTGCGCAGTAACCCTGTCGCCCTCCTGGATTTGAAAAATCACCCACCAGCTAAGCTGAGCAATCCCAACAATTGACAAAACCAGAAAAAGTGTGAAATGAAGGCGCATTGGATTTGAATGTTTCATTTTGGCTCCATATTATTTTCTTTAATTACTTCTAATATTGCTTTTACGCATTGAGCAACGGATGCTCCGCCAGCGGCAGCAATGTTTTCATAGCCGGTATTATGTAAGGCTTTGGCAGTTGTTTTGCCTATGGCAAGCGCAACGAATTTTGATCTATCCTCCCATGCCGCAGAAAATGCATGTACGGCGCTGGGGGCGGCGAAAAAGGCGGCATCCCAGGGATAAACCGCCTGCAATTTCACCTTTAAAAGCTCCGAAGCGATTGCTTCTGTCCTATAGCATTCAAACCGTTCTATAGATGCACCCTTCCCCTCCAGAATATTTTGGAAGCCGGGAAACGCGCTCTCCCCGCAGGGCCATAATACTTTTAACACCGATGGATCGTCTACGGTTTTGAGTAAATGTTTCGCAAGTGAAATACCATCCGCTTTGGCAGAAATAATATCCGGCGCTCCAAAATTTTTCTCTATTGCAGAGGCTGTCGCTTCGCCTACCGCGCCAATCTTGATATTATCTGGCAGTTTTTGCCTGTTATTTTTCAGAATTTTGCAAAAAGCCAATACTCCATTTACGCTTGTGAAAGTTATCCAATTGTAATTGTACAAAGCAGAAATAGTAATATTCTCAAAAAATACCGTTTCAGTAGCCGGCACCGCAAATGACTCAACCCTATGCTCACGCAATGCCAGGATCAACGAGGCCGCGCGGTCTTCATGTCGTGTTATTAAAACCCTTTTTTTCATGTTTCCGTTTATATTAACGCCTTATAAAGTTTCTCGCCCAGATCCGACGGATTATCGCTTTCAACATTGGCCCATTTCGGGGAATCATTATTACCGCCCCAGAACCCATATACGCGCCAAACGCCATCGCTATTATGGGCATAAGCGCCTAATGGAAGACTGCAGCCGCCGCCGAATCTTGCCATTACGCCCCGCTCAATCATCGCCGCCGAAAAAGCAATATCATCATGTATTGCCTTTTTTACGGCTTCAAGATTGTGGTCATCTTCTCTCATTTGTATAGCGAGAACGCCTTGCCCCGGCGATGGAATAAATCTCTCAGGTTTAAGTCGGATGACCTCAAAAGCGGTCAAATCCAAGCCCAAGCGTTTCACACCTGCCGCCGCTAGAAAAATAGCGTCATATTGGCCTTCAGATAATTTCCTCAAACGTGTGGGCACATTTCCGCGTAAATCCTTTATTGTCAAATCCGCGCGCATCGCCCTAGCCTGTGTCTCCCGCCTTACAGCGCTTGTACCTACAATTGCTTTCTTGCAAAGCGGTATTTCGCCATTGTCAGGCTCAAAGGATGATTTGTTTAGAATCAGCAGATCCGCTGGATCTTCCCGTTGCGATACGCAGGCTATGGCTAGACCAACGGGATTTTCAGAAGGCATATCCTTGAATGAGTGAACAGCGATATCGATAGTGCCATTTAATAAAGCTTCCTCAAGCTCTTTTGTAAAATATCCGCTACCCTCAAGCTCCCGCAACGGCCTGTCGGTGATAATATCGCCTTTGGTCTTTATGATGACCATTTCGGTTTCAACGCCCAAACCCCGGGCTACCATCTCCGCAATCGTGCCGGATTGTGTTCTGGCCAGATCGCTTCCTCTTGTCCCAATTTTCATTTCTTATTTCATTTCCCTGTCAAATTAAAGAGTGCTCATTCAATAACTTTGAGTTCCGTTTTTTATTTTATTTAACATAGAAATGATAATAATATCCGGGCGGAAAAAAGGGAAGATAATTATCACAAAAACATAAGAATGTTTATTCTACTAAAAAACTAACTAATTTACGCTCAAAATTAACCACAAAGGCGATAAAGTGAGATGTTTTTCAAAAGGAGAACAATGAATTCTAACCTTTGTTTCGTGGAACAGGACATATACTTACGCCGCGCGTAGCTAAATTATGGCTATTTGATATTTTGCTATCAGCAAAAAAGGTCGAAGTTGATCGCCCTTTTTTTATCTTAAGGCGCTATAAATATCCCAAGCTCACTTTAGGAAACTTATCATTAAATCTTTTTCCTGCAAGATAATTTCTTGGATGCGCCGATTTGGGAAACCAGCAATCATTTTTCTTGGTATTAGTAT
>CAZKYQ010000075.1:9045-12497 GCA_964556975.1 uncultured Ignavibacteria bacterium | reverse complement strand
TTTTTATGGGAAAAATAGCTCAACAAAGAAAAATTGACCAACGCCGCGGCAGATGTCGCCAATGCCAAAGCGACATAACCAAAACGCCCTACGAGCGATAAACTCAATATTATATTTATCGCGACCGCGACAAAGGAAATCTTTACGGGAGTGGCGGTATCTTTAAAAGCGTAGAAAACCTGGGCGGTAACTCTTACCAGGCCAAAAAACACAAGCCCCACGATATATGCTTTTAATGCCAAGCTAACCCTAATCGTATCCTCCCAGCCGAAGTTGCCGCGTTGATAAACCGCTGAAACAACAGCGTCCGCCGCGCCGAAAAGATACGCCGCTGACGGCAAAAGCAAAAAGATTACCATTCTGGAAGAGAACCTCTGCGCCGCGGCAGCGCCTTTAATATCGCCGGAGGCGACCAAACCGGAAATTTGAGGAAGAGAAACCGCCGCTAAGGCAACTCCAAATACGCCCAATGGAAAATGCATTAATCTAAGCGCGTAATAGAGATTCGATATGCTTCCGACTTCAAGATAAGACGCGATAATCGTCGCGATAACGACATTGATTTGCCATGCGGCGACCCCAACGGCAGCCGGCAACATCAGCTTGAATATTTTCCTCACTGCCTCGTTTCTAAAATCAAGCCTGAATTGGTATTTAAATCCGTTTTTCAATAACTGTGGAATTTGAATAAGAAGCTGTCCGGCGCCGCCGATAACAGCGCCATATCCAAGCGCGAGGATCGGGGGATTGAAATGTTTTGATAAAACCAGAGCCGAAAAGATCATTGCCAAATTAAAAAGAGCGGGCGCCAGGGCCGGAATGCCAAATCGCCCGATGGAATTGAGGGTCCCCATACAGACAGCGGCAAAGGCGATCAGCAGTATAAAGGGAAACATAATTTGGGTAAGTTTCACGGTCAGCTCAAGCCTTGCTATATCATTTCCAAACCCGGACACGTAGTAGTTAGTATAATAAGGGGCCAATGCTATCCCCAAAATCACCAATATTCCTAAAATTACCAAGATTATCGAAAGAACCGAAGATGTCAGCAAAAACGCTTTTTTCACTCCCTCTTTTTTCAGCTTTTCCGTAAATACCGGTACATAAGCCGCAGACAGCGCCCCCTCCGCAAAAAGATCGCGAAGAAGGTTTGGAACCCGGAAAGCGGCTACAAAAGCGTCCATTCCTCCGCCCGCTCCAAAGACAGAGGCAAAGGCGGCTTCTCTCAACAACCCCAATATCCTGGACATAATAGTGGCAATAGAAAAACGGCCGGTTCTCTTCAGAAATGCTTTTTTTTCAGTTGACAATGTATTGAAGTCTCTTATATTTACGGTTCGATTTGAATTTATGACTAAGGAGAATTAATTGCCAACGCACAAATCGGCTGAAAAAAGAATCAAGACGTCTGAAAAAGCCCGGTTGAGAAACCGCAGGATCAAGGCTATGGTTCGCGGCACGGTCAAGGATTTTGAAGCCGAAAAAGATACCGCCAAGAAATCTGAGAAATTTAAGAAGGTTTCGTCTGTATTGGATAAGGCCGCCAGCAAGGGCGTCATCCATAAGAATAAAGCGGCTCGCGACAAATCCAGACTTCTCAAGTCTGCAAAAAAATAAGCGCATATTCAGATTATTAAATTCGGGCGTTTCCAAAGCGTCCGGATTTTTTATTGTTTGAAATTTGAAGTTCAATTTATTTTTCACCTGTATCCTAACCCCCAAAAGTGAATTTTCCCTTACTTCGCTGGGATTTTATATTCAGTTATACGATGATTCAAGAGAATAATGCACTAAAAAATTATTTGTTATTATTAAAGAGGCCAATTATAAAAAAACTCTCTCCAATTCATTGCCGGAGAGAGTCTAATTCAGCATTCTTTAACTTTACTCAGGCTCATAGGAATAATAATGGCGCAATACGGAGTGGTCCTTCATTGGTTCTCCTATTTTTCTAAGATCATCCAGCCAATAGGCGCTGTCATCTCTGGCATAAGCCAGAAAACGCGATTCGTCCCGCGAGTCGCGGGCGCGATGATACTTGAGGTAAATTCGTTTATCGGTAACGCCGACAATTTCGATCTTCCCGGAAGCGTGAGACATTACATATTTGGCCCTTTTGGCCAAACCGCTTACCGATTGTTTTGCTTTTTCGAGATTTATAAAAGCTTCGACAATGGGTACAGAATAAGCCTTGTTGCCCGCGGTCGGCCGGCATTGGAAGAAATAGTAAGGGGGGATTCCGATAGCAGACAGTTTTATCATCAGCCTTGATAAAGTCTCCGGGGCATCGTTGATTCCCCGCAATATCGGGGTTTGATTGGCAACAACAGCCCCCGCCTTCAAAAGGATATCTATGGCTTTGGCGGATTGATCGGTTATCTCATTGGGATGATTGAAATGAGTCATGAAATAAATCCGTTTTTGCTTTGTGCTGAAACGCGAGATCAATTCGGCAAATTCAGGATCGTCAATTATCCTCATGGGGTTGAAAGCGGGAATTTTCGTACCAATTCTTATTATCTCAACGTGATCGATATCACGAATTGAGTCAAGAATCAGGCCCAGTTTTCTTGACGATAAAACAAGGGGGTCCCCGCCTGTTAATAGAACATTATTGATCTGCGGTTTTTTTCTTATATACTCAATAGCCTCAGAAATATCCCTGGATACTTCATCGTTATCATCCTTAAAAAGCCTTTTTCTAAAACAAAAACGGCAATATCCTCCGCAAACTTCGTTAACGAGAATCAAGGCTGTACGAGGATATTTATGCTGGCATCCTGGCGCGACATAATTGCCCGCTTCATTGCTGGCGTCCAGATCTCCCCAAGCCCGCATCTCACGAACATCAGGGATGATTATTTTTCTAATAGGATCATCAGGGTCGTTCCAATCGATCAGCGACAAATAATATTCGTTTGCTCGGAATGAAAAATACTTCAGAACTTCTTTAATTTTATTCCGTTCAATTGCGGGAATCTCTAAAATCTGATCGATATTGGTGACATACCCGTGTTTCATAGATGCAACTCCTCCTTTATTTATATTCCCAATATATAAATTTAGAAGGCCGAGTCAAGACCCCAACCGTTTTTTCACCTGATAAAAAAGTCGTAATCTATCAGATTCGCCCGTTAAGCATGAGAAATAAAGCAATTACGCCGTAAAAAAAATGTGTTTTTTTTGCTTTTTTTTAAGAATTTTTGTTGAATTTTTTCCAAATGATCTCCTACAATTCATTTCGATGGTAAAAAATCAATCGAAATGGAGCGATAATTACAGTAAAAAATAAAACCATTAAAAACTAAAACCATTTAAAGGAGGCCCGGATGCCGGCGAAGAAAAAGGCCAAGAAGAAAACTGCCAAGAAAAAGACTGCTAAAAGAAAAGTTGCCAAAAGGAAAGTAGCTAAAAAGAAAACAGCTAAGAAAAAAACTGCCAAAAAGAAAACG
>CAZKYQ010000075.1:0-8945 GCA_964556975.1 uncultured Ignavibacteria bacterium | reverse complement strand
TACAACTGACCGGGCCTTAGCGGCCAGGACAAGGTTTCAATTAACCTATAAGTTTCGCCAGCCTGCTTTTATCAAGGAAGACAGAATTCTCAGGACACAGCTCATGGCAACACATACATTTGATGCATTCGTCATAATTTATTCGCATATTCCCGTTCTTTTCGAAAATAGCGTTTTGAGGGCAACTATCTTTGCATACCTCGCACATTGTGCAGGTATCATCATTCATTGCAGGGCGCACCCAAAAATAAGGTTCAATGGTTCTCACCAAAAAGGATGGAATCAGATTCAGATAAAAATTGGTCGGCATTTTGAAACTATCGGGCGGCCTATTTTCAAACGCCGGGCCGGTCATCCTGATATTAGACAGGTCTCCGGTTCCAAGCTTACGGCTAGCGGCGATTTCAGTCGGCCAGATTTTCCTCGCGCCTTTGTTTAGTAGCGACATCGTAGAACTGTCCAGAGCTACGGCGTCGGTTGACGCGAACAAATAGCCCAGCCATCTGGGGTCGCCAGATGCCGGCCCGTCCCCTTCCAGCGCGAGACCGCTATCCATAATTAAAAGACCCGGTTTTATAATTGAAAAAACGTCAACGATAACATTGGAAAATGATTTGGCGTCCGGGTGTTTTTTGTGGTAATCGGATTTCCGGATTCCGGGAATAAAACCATAACAGTTTTTTATGGCCCCCGTGAAATTTGTTAAAACATGGGTTTTCAATTTTGGCAGTGAAATAATAAGATCAGCTTCAAAGGCGTAATTGGAAATGTGATAATTATTTCCGTTTACCGATACGCTTTTAACATCTCCGGATTCAAATCCAACCAATTCAGTTCCGCTTAATTCCGCGGCTTCGGTCATGCCTGTGTTGTCCCAAACTCTCTTTAATCCCTTTGCAACCCCGCCGGGCGAATCGCCGATTAATACTCTCGCGCCCAATCGAGAGCATTCAGACGCCACAAATCGAACCAGGGCAGGATGTGTCGTTATGGCCCTGTCCGGAGTTCGGGCTGATAAGAGGTTTGGATTTATCAATACCGTCATGCCCGGGCTTACAAACCGCTCAAAACCGCCCAGGGGCGCCATAAGGGCGGTTACCGCGGTAGAAAGTTTTTCATAGTCATAAGAATCGATTGTTACCGAATTAACTAAACTTCCCATTTTTTTTTAATCCTGTCGCTCCAAAGATGTCTTTGTAAAACCCAATTAAGACGGTCTGTTTTCAAAGCCTATTGTTTTGGTTTTACTATTCCCTTTTACGGACCATGAGTTTCACTTTCACAATCCGTTGTCCTTCAATTCTGTGGACTGTGAATCGAATTCCTTGATATTCAACGACCTGGCCTTTTTCCGGCAAAGAACCGACAAGATCATAAATTAATCCGCCCACGGTCTCAAACTCGTCTTCGGGGAGCCTAAAATCAAGTTCTTCGTTGAGATCGGCTATGGTTACATTGCCGTCAACTATGTAAGTATTTCCGGATATTTTGATAATTGGCGGCGGTTCGAGATCGTACTCATCTTCAATCTCGCCGACAATTTCCTCAATGATATCTTCCATAGTTACAAGTCCCGACGTGCCCCCGTACTCATCGACGACAATCGCGATATGCTGTTTTCTTTTGCGCATCTGGGCAAGGAGATCGTCTAACTTAAGATTTTCGGGGATGAAATATGATTTTCTGACAATTGACTCAAGATCAATGTTTTCTCTTTTGATAGCAAACGACAAGAGATCTTTCGCGTAAATAAGGCCTTTGATCTCGTCAAGCGAATCGTGGTAAAGAGGTATGCGCGAATGGCCGGATTTTTTAATAATATCAATGACTTCTTCAAGCGGCGTCCCGAGTTCAACTCCTACCATATCAACCCTGGGTACCATAATTTCCTTTACAGTCGTCTCACCTAACTCCACTACGCCTTGAATCATCTCCCGATCTTCTTCTTCGAGAACGTTATTCTCAGAAGATACCTGCGAGGCAAATTGCTCTATGGATTCTTCTATTGCTTTTTCTCTCTCTTCGGGAGAAAGATCGTTAGTTTTGTTTTTGAAAAAAAACTTCTTAACAATATTACGGAATGAAAATCCGGATTTTTCGGGCCGCTCGGGCGGCTTATCTGAATCGCTGTCTACTTTTTCCATTTTTCCAGGTAACCCTCTTGCCTGTCCCACATAATCAAACGATCTTTTGATTTATTGTCATTGTAACCCAAGAGATGCAGAACGCCATGAACGGTTAACCTTTCAACCTCCTCTTTATACCGAATTTTATTTTCCGCGGCCTGTCTTTTTGCCTGTTGCAAATTAACATATATTTCACCAAGAAAATTATCCTTATCAAATCCATCCAAATTGAAAGCTAAAACATCAGTGGTTTGATTCTTCTTCTTAAATTTATTGTTCAGGCCTGTAATTAAATTATCGGAACAGTAAACAATATTTAAAGCTTTAGTCCCGGCAGATTCATGCTCAAGAACTTTTTTTGCGAGCAACTCAAGCCTGCGGCCTTCTATTTTAAACCGGCGATCAGCCAACAGAATCGTTATCATCAGGACGATATCTCCTCGATTTCTTTTTCGGGGTAAGCGATACGGCGATGAAAAATGCCGGTTAGAATTCTAAGGAAACTATCTTCTATCAAATGAAGGTCTTTAAGCGTTAAATCACAATCCTCCAGGTCTCCTGATTCAAATTTCGAATTGATTATTTTCCTGACCAATCCTTTGATACGCGCTGGCGTTGGATCTTCAAGAGTACGGGAAGCCGCCTCCACTGAATCGGCAAGCATTACAATGGCGACCTCCTTGGCGATTGGTCTGGGGCCGGGGTATTTATACTCTTCAATATCAATTTTTTCGTTATCCTGTTTTTTGGCCTTCTCATAAAAGAAACTCATGACGCTTGTTCCATGATGTCCGGTTATAAACTCTACAAGGCATTTGGGAAGCCCGTTCGCTTCGGCCAGCTCCTTGCCTTCTTTTACATGAGCTTCCAGAATCAGAGCCGACATAGACGGGGCCAGCTTTTCATGTTTATTATCGGCGCCCATCTGGTTTTCGACAAAATACTCGGGTTTTAACATTTTCCCGATATCATGATAATATGAGCCGACCCTGGCCAGAAGAGAATTCGCGTTAATCGATTTGGCCGCCTCTTCGGCGAGAGAGCCGATCATTATGGAATGGTGGTAGGTTCCCGGCGCCTCAAGCGCAAGACGTTTTAAAAGAGGCCTATTCAAATCCGAAAGCTCCAAAAGCGTTATATCCGTTGTCAATCCGAAAGTCGATTCGAACAGCGGGAGCAGCCCGATAGTCAAAATCGGTGAAAGAAAACCGTTCAATACCGCTAATCCGCAATGCCGCCACAGATCAGGGGCAGGAGTTATTTTTAATGATTCGATAATATATACCATCCCGAAATAAACGATTGATAAATATATTATAGATCGGTAAAATTCATGGCGGTGCCTTACTTTTCTAACCGAAAAAGTCGCCACCATTCCAGCGGCCACTCCTATAAATGCTATATCAAATTTGAAACCGGTAAGAACTCCCAATAGCATAGAGGCGGCAATCGTAAAAAAAAGCCCCGTTTCCTGATCGAATGAAATCGTTACAAGCATTGACGCAATTGTAATCGGCACAAGATACGGCGAAAGATATTCTTGCGGCACTATTATATAAAGAATTATAACCATAACAGCCAATAATATGCCGAATAATATCAACGCGGAATTTGAAGCGAAGATATTTCTGCGAAAATAATATAGATATAATCCAAAAAACAGAATCGGAAACGCGACAAAGAACAATCTGCCCAATGGCGGAAGAATAAACTGCCAGAAACTATTAGAACTTTGTTTGGACCTTTTAAATTTGGCCAAGGATATAAGCTTATCCCTATGGCTATCCGATACTCGTTCGTTAGCTTTTAAGATTTTTTCGCCCTTATAAACCCACCCCTTATAAGAAGTAACAGCCTCAAGTTCGGCGTTCTTATTGAACGTAGTTGTTTCTCTGTCAAATTTCAGATTGGGCTCAAGAAAATGATTAGTTATGCTGACGGCTATTTGACGCTCTTTTTGCAAGGTGTCAAAACGAAGGCCTGATTGTAATCCCAGATAGTTTTTTACCTTCGCGAAGTTAAAAATCCTATCGCGAGGAACGGTTTTTATATCGGCCCCGGCCATCATAGTAATAAGACCGGACTCTATGAACGGCAAATTATCAATATCTGTTATCAATCCCGAGGAAAGAACGGTATCCATAACATCAAAACAAAACTTTTTAATTTTTTCAAATGAGGCTGGATCAGAGAGCTGCACTAATAAAGATTCCGCGAAAAAATCATACTTCAGATGCAAGCGCTCTGCAAGCGTATCCGGTTCAATATTCATCTTTAAAAGAGAATCCGCATAACTAAAAAATCTATTAATTCTTTCATTTACGGCCGATGTAAGAATGGTATCAAATTTGACAACCGGCCGCAGGTTCCGCAATACCAGCTCTCGGTCTCTGTCCATTTCATCGTTTGTTTTCATTATTGGGAAATCGAATGGGGCGATAAGGTCTTTTGTTGCCACCTCGCCGTTTTGGGGGATATCTATCGGGAGATAAACTTTATCAATCGGGTATAAGAATGTAATCCCAAAAATCAAGACCGCGCCTAAGGCAATGCGAAAAATCAGCCTGTGCCCATACAGCAAATCATCCTTGACGAGAGCATTTTGGGCGCTGGTTGTTTTAATTAGAGGCGAGTTTTTTCTTTTAAAGAAGTTTTTCAGGGACTACCTTTCCGTTTTCTTTTTGAAGGTGATTTTTTTTCATACGCTTTAAGTATATCCTGAACCAATCTGTGGCGTACAACATCTTTCTTGGTGAGCTCAATGAAACCAATACCTCGAATATTCTCAAGCCTTTTCTTTGCCGGCACCAAACCCGAGGCGCCTTTTTTTACAAGATCAATTTGCGTAACATCGCCGGTAATTACGGCCTTTGAACCCTCTCCAAGCCTTGTTAGAAACATAAACATTTGAGGATCGGTCGTATTCTGCGCCTCGTCCAAAATAACAAAGGCGTTGTTTAATGTCCGTCCTCTCATAAAAGCGAGGGGAGCAATTTCTATTACCCCTATTTCAATAAGCCTTTTGATCTTTTCAAATGGAAGCATATCCTGTAAAGCGTCATTCAAGGGGCGAAGATACGGGTCAACCTTGGCCCTGATATCGCCCGGAAGAAATCCCAGGTTTTCACCCGCTTCCACCGCGGGGCGCGTCAAAATTATCCTGGAAACCTGTTTAGCCTTAAAAGCCCGGACGGCCATCGCTACGGCAAGATATGTTTTTCCAGTGCCTGCGGGCCCAATAGCGAACACGATATCTTTTGACTCAATTAATTCTATATAATTCTTCTGGCCGACTGTTCGGGGTTTTATGATTTTTTGAGTCGCTATCGATAATAGAACCCCTGAATCCTGATCCACGCTTTCAGAAGGAGCAATCCCTTCGTCATTTATCATGGCAATCGAGTAAAGGATATAACGGGTATCAAGCTCGCCTGTGGCCCGAACATGATCGAGTATATCTTTTACGATTCTCTCGGCTTTGGCGACGTTCTCCGGAAGGCCTTTAATATTGATCCAATCTCCACGAGAGATAATTGTCACATCGATCTCATCCTCAATCAGGCCCAGATGCCCGCTGTCCGCGCCAAATAACAGGCGAGGATCTATATCTTTAATCTCTATTGTCTTTTGAATCGATGATTCCATTTATTTCTTTTTCTTTTCTTTATTGATTACCAGGCCCAATTCCTCAAGTTGATGGGGCTCAATTTCATTGGGAGCGCCATCCATAAGCGACTGGGCCGCCGTTGTTTTCGGAAACGCGATTACGTCCCGGAGCGAATCCGAGCCGGTCATCAAGGCAACAATTCTGTCAAAACCGGGAGCGATACCGCCATGCGGCGGTGCGCCGTATTCCAACGCTTTCAATAGGAAGCCAAACATTCTTTCCGCGCGTTCTTCGTCAATGCCCAGTATTGATAAAACCTTCTCCTGCATTTCCCTGTTATGAATTCTTATTCCGCCTGACGCGATTTCAACTCCATTCAAGACCAGGTCATACTGGTTTCCCCTGAGTCTGGCCCAGGGATGATCTGGATCGTCCAACGGCAATTCGGTTTCCGCGCCCGCGTCCAAAAGTTCTATATCGTCCTTGTGCGGAGACGTTACGATATTATGCATAGCGTCAAACCTGCCGATATCCGGTCGGTATTCAAACATTGGGAAATCGCATACCCATAAAAACGCCCATTTTCTTTTAGATGTTTCAAGCAATTTTTCGCCGAGCTTGTTTCTTAACGCGCCCAGCGAATCACAAACCGTTTTCCAATTGTCGGCAACGATTAATAAAGCGTCGCCGATTTCAATTTCAGCTTTTTCAAACGCGCCATTGATTTCATCTTCGTTTAAGAATTTAGCTATGGGAGACTTAATGCCGTCTTCTCTCCTTAAAAAATAAGCAAGTCCTTTTGCCCCTTTGCTCTTCGCGATTTCTGTCAGATCATCAATCTGTTTACGAGAGATATTCGCGCCGTTTTTAAACTTAATGCCTCTCACAAAACCGCCGCCTTCAATAACATCCGAGAACACTTTGAAAACGGTATTGGAAAAAACGTCTGACAGCTCAACAATCTGCAAATCATAGCGAAGGTCAGGCTTGTCAATGCCGTACCTGTCCATAACTTCCTGATATGAATATCTAATAAACGGCGTTTCAATGCCATCATCCAAAACTTTTTTGAACAAGTGCGCCATCATCTTTTCAACAATTTCAAATACGTCATCTATTGAAACATAAGACATTTCAAGGTCAATCTGCGTATGCTCGGGTTGTCGGTCGGCCCTCAAGTCTTCATCTCTCAAACAGCGCGCCAACTGATAATATCTGTCAAAACCCGAAATCATCAGTATCTGTTTCATCAGCTGGGGGGATTGCGGCAAGGCATAAAATTTGCCCTTTTGCTCTCTCGAAGGCACAACATAATCGCGCGCGCCTTCCGGCGTGGACCTTAACAGCATTGGCGTTTCAATTTCAATAAAACCTCTGGAATCAAGATACTCCCGGACCGCCCGGGCGGCTTGATGGCGAAGCTCGATTTTATTTTTTAACGAACGCCGCCTCAGATCGAGATACCGGTACGTCAAGCGAAGTTCCTCTGAAGCCGTCGTATCGTCCTCAACGAGAAAGGGCGGCGTTTCAGATTTATTCAAAATCTCCAGCGAGCTGGCTTCAATTTCGATCATCCCGGTGGCCATCCTCTTGTTCGCCATGCCCTCAGGCCGGATTCTGACCGCGCCAGTTACCCTGATAGAAAATTCAAATCTGACCGATTTGGCTATTTCTATAATGTTTTCGCTTAGGCTGCGCGGATCGAAAGCTACTTGCGTAACGCCCCACCGATCACGAAGATCTATAAATATCAGGCCGCCTAAATCCCGCTGGCCATCGCACCAGCCGCAAAGGCTAACCGTCTGCCCTACATTTTTTTCATTTAACTGGCCGCAGGTGTGGGTCCTCAAGAATGTACTGTAATCGCTGCTATTGCCCTCTTTCAATTAACTCTCCAAACTGTTTTGAATCTTCTGCGTGATAAATATCTTCCAAACGCAGTTCAAACTGTTTCGAATTCGCCATGTTCCTTACGACTATTTTCCCCCGCTCCATCTCATCTTCCGCTATTATCATCGAGTATTTAAAACCGCTTTTATCGGCCTGTTTCATTTGCGCCTTAAGAGACCGCCCTAAGAAATCAATATCGGCAGAAATACTCAATTCCCTGATTTTCATAGCGAGGCTGAAAGCGTCTTTTTTAAACTGTTTGTCATGTATAGCGATAAAAAATCCAAAATTGTTTTCATCGTCCGTCGTTTCCTCCGGCATGGACATAATTATTCTCTCGAAACCTGCGGCAAAACCAATTGCCGGAGTAGGCTTCCCTCCAAGCTGTTCGACCAAAAGATCATATCTGCCTCCGCCCGAAATTGAATCCTGGGCGCCGAGTTTTTCCGATTTAATCTCCCATGCGGTGCGAGTATAATAATCAAGCCCTCTTACAAGCCTCTTATCCAGCTCAAACGGTATTTTCACTTTATCCAAATACTCGCATACCTTATTAAAATGGTCCCGGTTTTCATCGGAAAGAAAATCAAAAATTGTCGGGGCGTTTTTGAGCAGAGACCTGCATTTATGGTTCTTGCAATCGAACATTCTTAACAGGTTTAGTTCATACCTTTTTTGACAATCGGCACAGAGACTGTCGAATTTGGGTTTAATAAATTCACTAAAAGATTCTTTATGAGCCTTGCGATCCTCGGGAATTCCTATAGAATTCAAAAATAAGGTGATTCCCTCAATGCCAAGAGCAGCCATAATATTATAATTAATAGCGATAATTTCAGCGTCAATAGATGGATCCAGCGATCCGATGGCCTCAATTCCGAATTGAAAGAACTGCCTGTATCGTCCTGCCTGGGGCCTTTCCTGGCGAAACATTGGCCCTGCGTACCAAACCTTTACAAGGCCCTGTGCCGCTCCCATCGAGTGTTCAATATACGATCTTATCACAGAGGCGGTGCCTTCGGGCCGCAAAGTCAAAGAGCGATCGCCTCGGTCCTTAAATGTATACATTTCCTTTGTTACAATATCGCTTGTTTCGCCGATTCCCCGCGCGAAAAGCTCGGTAGCTTCAAAAATGGGGGAATTAATAAATTTATAGTTATATTTTGAGGCTAAGCAATTTACAGTCTTGACTATTCTGATCCAGATTTCCGATTCATCCGGTAAAATATCTCGAGTGCCGTAAATAGCTTTAATTTTCTTTTCAGACATAAATCGCTTCCTTTAATTTACTAATCAACTCGCATAGAATCAATAATAATTAT
>CAZKYQ010000074.1:0-12512 GCA_964556975.1 uncultured Ignavibacteria bacterium | reverse complement strand
GAAACCGTGGAAGCCGCGTTAATATCAGCGGTGAAGAAAAAATATCCGGAGGTAGAAGAGAATATTCGGGTTGATATCAACCGGAATGAAGGTGAGATAAATGTGTTTCTCACCAAGGAAGTAGTAGAGGAAGTTAAAGAAACAGGTTTGCAGATGACCATCGAAGAGGCTTCGGAATTTTACGAGGACGTTGAAATTGGCCAGGCCCTGGAAATACCGCTTCCATTTGAGGAGTTTGGACGCAACGCAATAGGCACCGCGAAACAGATTCTAATTCAGAAAGTGCGCGAGGCCGAACGGGAAAAAATCTACAACGATTTTAAAGACAAGGTTGGCACTTTGGTTAATGGCAACGTTCAGCAGGTTGAAAAGGGAAGCATCCTTCTCAATCTCGGAAGGGCCGAAGCGATTATTCCGGCGCGCGAACAGATTAAAAAAGAAAAATTCAGGCAGGGAGACCGCGTCCGCGCGATCATAACCGATGTTCAAAATTCAAATCGCGGGCCTCAGATTTCATTATCTCGATCATCTGATGATTTTCTTAAAAAATTGTTTAGTATGGAAGTCCCGGAAATTGCTGAAAAGATTATTGAGATAAAAGCCATGGCTCGAGAGGCCGGAGAAAGGTCAAAAGTTGCAGTCTATTCAAATGATGACCGTATAGATGCGGTAGGCGCTTGCGTCGGGGTTAAAGGGGTGAGAGTACAAAACATTGTGAGAGAATTAAATAATGAAAGAATCGATATCGTGCCCTGGTCTGCCGAGCCAATGATTTTTGTTACTAAGGCCCTTGCGCCCGCAAAGATCGTAAATGTCGATGTTTTCCCGGAAGAAGCCAAAATGCTTGTGGCGGTAGCCGATGACAAACTCTCGCTTGCAATTGGCAAGGCCGGGCAAAATGCCCGACTCGCGGCAAAAATAACCGGTTGGAAGATTAATATTATGTCTGAGACGGAATATGAGGCATTGAAAAAATCTGAAGAAGCTGAAAGAGTTGATATCGAAGACGTTGCCGGCGTCTCTCCTAAAATGGCCCAAAAGCTCATACAAGCCGGTTTGGAAACCGCTCAGGATGTTGTTGAGGCAGATATAAATAAAATGCTGAAAGTTGAGGGGGTTGGCGAAAAAACTGCCGAGAAGATTAAGATATCCTGCGAGGCTGCTATAGTTGAGGCGGCGGAAGCTATACAGAAAGAACTCATTGAAGACGAATCACCTCAAGCGGGCGAGATGGAATTCTCCCCGGATGATGATTCAACGCCCAGGATGGAAGATTATTAATGGAAAAATTAGTCGGCCTGTTGCATTTGACTAAAAAAGCGGGAAAACTGCTTTTGGGGCAAAAGATTGTATTCAGTTTTTCCGCCAAGGGGAAAATACATTTGATACTTCTCGCTTCTGATACAGGTTCGGCTTTAAGAAAAAAGCTGATACATGACAAGCCTGTAACTATAAATTGGTCATCCGATCAATTTGGCGAGGTTTTTGGACGTAATAAAATTTCCGTAGCGGGAATAATTGATTCGGGAATGGCAATAGAAATTTTGAAAATCATTAAGTCCGAGGACCTTATTGCAGTTTAGTTGGGCAGAATAAAGCGGAATATGGGTAGGTAAATATGGCAAAAAAGAGAATCTATGATTTAGCTAAGGAATATCACGTATCGTCTAAAGCTATGGTAAGTGTAATTAAGGAATTAGGTTTCAAGGTGAAGTCCCATTCATCTTCCGCCGATGACGATATCCTGGAAGCCGTAAAAAAGAAATTCGCTTCTGAAAAAGAAGAAGTAAAAAAAGAGATAGAAAAGAGAAAAGAAAAGGCAGAGGCACGAAAAAGAATCGAGAGGGAAAAGCTGGCCAAAAGGCAAACTGCCGCGCAAAAAGCGCAGACGGAAAGTCAAAAACAGATAAAAAAAGCAGTTAGAAAGCTCGACCCGAGATTTACTTCAGGAAAGAGGAAAGATCGCCGCAAAAAGAAAAAGGAGAGAGTAGTTGATCTAAAGGCCGTAAAAGCGACTTTTAAGAAAACTATATCCAGCCTTGACACCACAAAGAAGAAAAAATACAAAAGGCTTGATTCTCATATTGGCGAGGATTTTGACAGCGACGCCGAAAATAAAGTCCTGAAAGTAACCGAATTTATAACTTTATCCGAGCTTGCTTTGCTAATGGAAATAAAACCAGCTGCTCTTGTTGCCAAGTGTATGGAGCTGGGAACAATGGCGACAATTAATCAAAGGCTTGATCTGGATACGATGGGTACGCTTGCTCTTGAATTTGGCTTCACAATTGAAGAAGCGAAGCTGGTGGGCGAAGAAGACGATGAAAAAGAAATTGAAGGCGATCTTGAACACCGTTCCCCGGTTGTTACAATTATGGGGCATGTCGATCATGGAAAAACATCACTTCTTGATTTTATAAGAAAGACAAATGTTATCGCGGGAGAATCGGGTGGGATCACTCAACATATAGGCGCCTATGAAGTAGCCCTTCCTGAAGGCAATATTACATTTCTCGACACGCCGGGGCACAAGGCATTTTCTTCCATGAGAGCGCGGGGCGCTCATATAACGGACCTTGTTGTTCTTGTCATTGCCGCCGATGATGCCGTTATGCCGCAGACTGTTGAAGCAATTGATCATGCCAGAGCGGGCGGAGTTCCAATAATAGTCGCGATTAATAAAACAGATCTTCCGGCCTCCAATCCTGATAGAATTAGGGAACAGCTATCGAAACACAATCTTCTTTCTGAGGAGTGGGGCGGAAAAACCGTCATGGTTGAGATTTCAGCAAAAACCGGCAATAATGTTGATAAGCTGCTTGAAATGATATTACTACAAACAGAAATAATGGATCTTAAGGCAGTAAGAGAGGCTAAGGCTCGTGGAGCGGTTATTGAAGCAAGGCTTGATAAGGGGAAAGGCCCCGTTTGCACGGTTCTTATTCAGAAGGGTATTTTACATATTGGAGATTCCTTTGTAACCGGAACGGCTTATGGACGTGTCCGGGCAATGTTTAATGAAAGGGGAATTCCGGTTAAAGAAGCCCCGCCATCAACTCCAGTTTTGATATTAGGTTCTGGCGGCGTTCCACATGCGGGCGATTCATTTATAGTTATTGACGGTGAAAGCCAGGCGAGAATTATCGCGCAAAAGCGATTAAGGCTAAAAAGAGAAAAAGATTTCCGGCATATTAAAAGGATGACATTGACGGAAGTATATGATCGTATCCAAGAGGGCCAAATACGCGATTTGAATCTTGTTATTAAAGGAGATGTTGCCGGCTCAGTTGAAGCGTTATCGGATACGCTTGCCACGATACAGCACCCGGAAGTTAAAGTCAATGTAATCCATAGAGGTGTTGGGGCAATTTCAGAGTCGGACATACTTTTAGCCGCGGCTTCCCAGGCGATTATAATTGGGTTTCATGTTCGAGCGGAGGCGAAAGCGGCGGAAGTTGCGGTTCGGGAAAAAGTAGATGTTAGACTTTATAAAATCATATACGAGGCTGAAACAGAAATTAAGGCGGCATTGGAAGGCCTGCTAACGCCTGAAATTGTAAAAATTGATGTCGGTGAAGCTGAGGTTAGAACTGTATTTAAAATCCCTAAAATGGGTTTCATTGCCGGAAGTTATGTAAAAGCCGGATCAATAAAACGCGGATTGCTTGCTGAAGTATTTCGCAACGATGAATTGATAGGCAAGGGAAAAATTTCGTCCTTAAAGAGATTTAAAGATGACGTTAAAGAGGTCAATTCGGGATTTGAATGCGGTATTGGAATAGAACCTTTCCCGGAAATTGACGAAGGTGATCTGATAAAAGTCTATCAGGAAGTTGAAGAGGCCAGAAAGCTTGAGTAATTCTCGAAAATGGTTGTTGCAATTTTAAAAATCGCCCTCACAATTCCTCACGCAACTTCGTTAAAGGATAAAAGAAGGGTTCTGAAAAGCGTTAAAGACAGGTTGCGCAACCGATTCAATGTATCTGTAGCGGAGATCGGCAGCCAGGAAAACTGGCAAAGAGCGCAAATTGGAGTAGCGGTTATTTCCAATGAATCAAAATACGCCAATGGAGTAATATCTCGCGTACAGGACATGTTTGAAAACCTCCGCGACGCAGTGTTAACAGAATGTACTTTGGAGTGGCGGTAATTATGGATTTTTCCAGAGTAGACAGGTTGCAAAGCCAGTTAGTCAGAGATCTTGCCATAATCGTAAGTACGGAATTGCAAGACCGCCCTCCGTTTATGCTGACATTCACCAGGGCGGAGATTTCAAAAGATTTAAGATACGCCAAAGTTTATTATTCTGTATTGGGCGACGAGGATGAAATTGAAAAATGTTTTTCTTATCTAAAACGACACGCTGGAATTATTAGAAAGATTGTTGGAAAGAGAATGAGAATAAAACACCTGCCCGAAATCAGTTACATTTACGACGCGGCAGGAGATAATGTCCAGAGGATTAGCGATATTTTAAGTAAGTTGAAAGCCGAAGAAAATGAATAAAAAGCTGCACGAGATAAATGCTGTAATTAATAGTCATAAATCTTTCCTGCTGACATCTCATATTGATCCGGACGGCGACTCGCTTGGTTCACTGATGGCAATGTATTATTCTCTTGTTGATCGAAGCAAGAAAGCTTGTATTATGAACCAGGGAGCTATCCCCGAAAAGTATCGTTTTATGAACCCGGGCAACCTGATAATAAATTCTGCCGGAAAACTTCCATTTGAACCGGAAGTAATCATAGTTTTGGAGTGTCCTTCGTTAGACCGTATAGGCTTTGTAAAAGACCTAATTCCGAAATCCGCGTTTCTAATAAATATAGATCATCATAATGATAATGATAATTACGCGAATATTAATCTTATTGACAGTGAAAGCAGCGCGGTCGCCGAAGTATTATTTTTTCTCTTTGAAGAGGATTGTGTGGCTATAACGCCGGAAATCGCTAAACTGCTTTATGCTGCCATATCAGCGGATACGGGCAGATTCCGGTTTGGCTCGACAACCTCGCGCTGCATGGAGGTCGCTTCAAAGCTGATTGAAAGAGGCGCCAATCCAAAAGAAATTTCTGATCATCTTTATTCGGGCATTCTTCCGAACACAATGCAACTTTTGGGATTAACTTTATCCAGCCTGAAGATAACGTCCGATGGATTAATAGGGTATTTTATTATTAAAAATGATGACGTAAATAAATCGGGGGCCGACTTGCGAAATTCCGAAGGATTTGTGGATTTCATTCTTGCTGTATCGGGAGTACAACTCGGTTTTCTTTTCAAAGAATTGTCCGGCGATGAAGTAAAGATATCTGTTCGTTCACAAAATGGCTATGATTCGGCGCTGTTTGCGTCAAAGTTCAGCGGAGGAGGGCATACTAACGCCGCCGGGTTTTCTCGCAAGGGACAGATTGATAAAGTCGTAAGTGAAGTAATCGAAAATGCCCGGGAGTTTGTAAGTGCGATCAGCTGACGGTATAATGCTTGTTGATAAGCCTGCGGGGATGACTTCGCATGATGTTGTAAATTTTATTCGCAGGGCTTTGAAAATAAGAAAAGTGGGACATACCGGCATTCTTGATCCGGGCGCGACAGGTTTGTTGGTTATGCTTCTGGGGCGCGGAACGCTATTTTCCGCTCATCTAACTAAAATGCCGAAACGCTACATATCGAGAATGGTATTCGGGCAGGAAACAGATACTTATGACGCCGAAGGTAAAATAGTCGCTTCAATTGATCCGGGGCAGATATCAAAATCGGAATTTAACAATTTCCTCGCGAAATTCACTGGAGAATTTGAGCAGATGATACCGCCTTTTTCAGCGGCTAAAAGAAATGGCGTGGCCCTGCATAAGCTTGCCCGAAAAGGCGAGAAGGTAACGCCAGGACATAAAATTGTTAGGGTTGATGAAATCAACATTATTGATTTTGACTGGCCTGAAGTATCAATTGATATCAGGTGCCACTCAGGGACCTATGTTCGAAGCATTGCCCATGAACTAGGGCTGAAAATCGGCTGCGGCGGGCATTTGAAAAGCCTTCGACGTCTTGAAGTCGGACCGTTTCAGATCTCCGCGGCGGTTACTCTTGATGAGATAGCAAAAACGAATTTGATTTCCGAAGCAATAAGGCCTTTGAAAAACGCTTTACCATCATCTCCTGCGATTGATATAAAACCTCAATATTATGGGGCGGTGTTGAACGGCCGTCCATTCTGCAAAAAATATATCAACGAAAGCAACTATAGGGGCGATGGCGGCGTATTATCTTTGTTAATGGGGCCGGAAGATAAAGTCCTGGCCTTGGCAAAGTTAAATTTACATTGGAAGGCAATAAGTAAATTAGCGCCTTCTGAAATAATGGGAACTTACGTAAGGGTGATAGATGAGGGTCGTCTCAGGGCTTGATGAATTAGAGTCCGCTGAATTTAAAAATGTGGCCGCCACCATTGGGACGTTTGATGGTGTTCATCTCGGGCATAAGAAGATAATTGAAAAGTTGCTTGAAATCAGCAGCCAAAACAATTTGCTTTCCACATTGATTACGTTTCAGCCGCATCCGCAGATGGTACTGGGTAAAAGAGGGCCGCTTGAGCTTTTGACCACAATTGACGAGAAATTGAGGTTATTAGAAAAAACCGGTATCGAGGCGGTGGTGGTTCTTGGTTTCAACCGCCAACTGGCTTCCTATCCGCCGGAGGATTTTGTGCGGGAGATATTAATAAAAACCCTGGATATGAAGGCGCTTGTTTTCGGATTCGATCACGCTTTCGGAAAAAACAGGGCTGGTAACAAGGATTTGCTGGAAAAAATGGCGAGGGAGATAGGCTTTAAGTTTGCCGTTGTGCCGCAGCATAAAGTAGACGGGATTCAGTTGAAATCTACTCCGATTCGACACGAATTGAAAAGCGGAGATTATAAAAAGGCTATTGCCGCTTTAGGCTACAACTATTTCATAAGCGGTAGGGTAATAAAGGGGCATGGCATTGGAAAAACTCTGGGATACCCGACGGTGAATTTCGCTGTTCCCCCCGGCAAACTTCTGCCCAAAGAGGGAGTATATTCCGCAATTGCCCATTTTGATAATAAAGCATTCGCCGGTATGGCATATATTGGGCAGAGGCTTACATTTGATGATGAAACTTTGTCTGTCGAAATAAATCTGTTTGATTTCGCGGGCAATATCGAATCAAGCGAAGGAATACTGGAACTGGTGGAGTTCATAAGGGCTCCCGAGAAGTTCGATTCGGCCGACGAGCTAACCAAAAAAATAATTGAAGATGAAAAAGTAATAAGAAATAAATTGAGTTAGGAGGATTTCAATTGTCTCTGAAAAAAGAAAAAGTACAGGAGATAATAGATCAATATCGTTTGCACGATTCCGATACGGGATCTGTCGAGGTTCAGGTCGCGCTTTTAACCGTGCGTATTAATGAACTGACAGGACATTTTCAAGATCACAAAAAAGACCATCATTCGAGGCTTGGACTTTTAAAAATGGTAGGTAAGCGCCGCAGGCTTCTCAACTACCTTAAAAAGACCGAAATTGACGCTTACAGGGCGCTGATTGAAAACCTGAATTTGAGAAAATAACAAAAGCGGCCTGGAGGAATAATATTGGAAATTTTAGAATTTAAACTTGATGACGGCCGGGTTCTTACTATTGAAACCGGACGTATTGCCAGACAAGCCGGAGGTTCGGCGCTGGTACAGCTTGGCGATACCGTTGTGTTTGCGGCGGCAACATCCGCGGTCTCGCGGCAGGAAAGGGATTTTCTCCCGCTTTCTGTTGATTATCGCGAAAAATCTTATGCCGCCGGGAAAATCCCGGGCGGATTTTTCAAAAGAGAGGGAAGGCCCAGCGAAAAAGAAATCCTGTCCGCGCGTTTGACGGATAGGCCGCTTCGACCCTTATTCCCGGAAGGCTTTACTGATGAAATATCGGTAATGATTCAGGTTCTTTCGTCGGACCAGGAAAACGACGCGGACGTGCTTGGAATCATAGGCGCGTCAGTCGCGTTGTCAATTTCGGATATACCATTTTATACGCCGATAGCGGCAACCAGGATTGGCCGCATTGACGGAAAGTTAAAGGCATTCCCGCTATATTCCGAACTGGAGAATTCCGACATTAATCTTATCATCGCTGGAACAGGTGAATTTATCAATATGGTCGAGGGCGGAGCGCAGGAAATCTCTGAAAAGGAAATGATAGAAGCTATCGAATACGGCCATGCGATTATTAAAAAAATAACTTCTTTGATAGATGAAATAAAAGAAAAAGTCGGCAAGCCCAAACCCGAAGTCGTCCCAGCTGAAATTGACGCTGAAATAGTTAAGTCTGTATCAGAGTTGAGTCTTGAAAAAGTCAAAAAGGCCAACAGAATCAAAGATAAGGCCGAAAGATATGAGGCTCTAGACAATATCAAAGCCGAAGCCATTGAAGCTCTTGAAGAACAGTTTCCGGAATCTGAAAAAGAGATTAAAGCGGTCATAGCGAAATTTGAGAAAGATGACTTGAGAAGCATGATTTTAAACGAGGGCGTTCGATCTGACGGGCGCGGCTACGAAGACATCAGAGACATTACTATCGAAGTCGGCGTGCTTCCGCGCACTCATGGCTCGGCATTATTTACAAGGGGCCAGACTCAGGCTTTGGTCGTTACAACCCTCGGCACGAAAGTAGATGAGCAAAAAATAGATGATCTCCTGGGAGAATCATATAAAAGCTTCATGCTTCATTATAATTTCCCATCATTTTCTGTCGGAGAAGTAAGACCGAATAGAGGGCCCGGACGAAGAGAGATTGGCCACGGCGCTCTGGCCGAGCGAGCGTTAGAGCCGACTGTTCCTACAGAGGAGCGGTTCCCATATACCGTTAGACTCGTTTCCGATATTATGGAATCTAATGGATCATCTTCGATGGCCACCGTGTGCGGCGGTTCTTTGGCTCTTATGGACGCGGGCGTGCCATTAAAATCGCCTGTCGCCGGTATTGCGATGGGTCTTGTTATGGAGGGCGATAAAAAGGCCATCCTGACAGATATACTGGGAGTAGAAGACCATCTGGGCGATATGGATTTTAAAGTTGCCGGTACTAAGGATGGCATTACGGCTTTTCAGATGGATATCAAAATCTCCGGCTTGACGGTCGAGCTAATGGAAAAAGCGCTTGCGCAGGCTCATAGGGCAAGGTTAAATATTCTGGAGACGATGAAAAAGGCTCTGGCCGAACCTCGCGCCGAATTATCTCAATACGCGCCACGAATTATAACCATCAAGATACCGATAAGTAAGATTGGCGAGGTAATTGGCCCAGGCGGTAAAATGATCAGAAGTATCGTTGAACAAACCGGGGCTAAAGTCGATATTGATGATGATGGAACGGTCTTGTTATCATCGGTAGATCAGCTGGCTGGCGAGAAAGCAAGGGATATGGTACTTGCGCTTGTCGAAGAAGCGGAAATAGGCAAAGAATATATTGGCACCGTAAAAAGAGTGGCCGCTTTTGGAGCGTTTGTTGAAATTCTTCCCAATACCGATGGTCTTCTTCATATCTCCGAAATTGATCACACCAGGATAAACAAAGTCGAAGACGTGCTGAATGTCGGCGATCAGGTTAAAGTTAAAGTTCTGAATATCGACCCGGAGGGTAAAATCAGACTTTCGAGAAAAGTTCTCCTTGAAAGAACAAGCGGAAAACGTTCATCGGATTCATAGAGATCGGGGCACAGGAGATAAATTTGAAACATAAGGACACCATTACATACAAAAAAACCGTTTTGCCGAATGGAATTACTATTATTACGGAATCTATTCCTTATGTTCGATCTATCTCCTTAGGCCTTTGGCTCGATGTTGGATCTCGCGATGAATCGGCTACATCAAATGGAATTTCTCATTTTATTGAGCACATGGTTTTTAAGTCAACAAAAAACAGAAACGCTTCGGAAATAGCCTCCTATCTGGAATCGGTAGGGGGATCGCTTAACGCTTTTACAAGTAGGGAACAGACCTGCTATTACGCCAAGTTTCTCGATAATCATCTTGATAAGGGCGTGGAGATTATAAGCGATCTCGTAACCAACGCCAGTTATTCCTCATCCGACATTGAAAAGGAAAAAAAAGTCGTTATCGAAGAGATAAGCGATGTTGAGGATTCTCCGGGGGATATTGTTCATGATCTGTTTGCAACCGCCGTGTTCGGAGATCACCCCCTGGGCCGACCTATTATGGGAAACAGGCAGACGTTAAAGAAAATGAATCGCGTAAAAATCAAGCGATATGTGAACAAACATTATAGAAGCAATAATATGATTATTGCCGCGTGCGGGAACCTAAAACATCAAAACCTTGTCGATTTTGTCAATAAGTACCTTGGCGAACTTATTCCTTGCGACAAGACGAACGGGCGTTTTAAGCCATTGTTGACGCCCGTATTGAAAGCAGTTTCTCGTAAAACGACGCAGACGCATGTTTGTCTTGGGATTCCGGCGCCCCATTTTAACCATGAACTAAGGCCTGCCCTTCTCATACTTAATTCAATTCTGGGGGGGGGGATGTCGTCAAGATTTTTTCAGCATCTTAGAGAAGATCTTAGTCTTGTCTATACGGTTTTTTCTTATATTGATTTCTTTGAGGATATGGGACTTTTTGGCATCTATCTTGGAACTGACAAACAAAATGTCAAAAAAGCTCTGGGAGCGATAAAAAAAGAAATCACTATGATTTATGAAGCGAAACTCTCCAAAGATGAGTTGTTAAACGCTAAAGAACAATTAAAGGGCGGACTTGTTATTGGGCTTGAAAACACCTCTAATAGAATGAACCGTCTTGCCAAGCATGAGTTTCTCGCAAATCGACATATCGGCCTTAATGAAACCATAACGAAAATAGACGCCGTAACAGCGGACGACATAAACGAAATCGCCAATATATTATTCAAAGATAAACAATTTTCCGGCGTATCCTTGGGGCCAGTACAAAGCAATATCTATTCTGCTTTAGAATAATATTCTCCGCATAAGAATGGTTTATCAGCGTTCAATGGGCAAATCGGGTTTTCAAAGATTTTTGGTAAAGCTGTTAGTAACCAGCATTGCTCTAATGGTCGTGGTAAAGGTCTCTCCCTGGGCCGAAGTTGAGGGTCCGGAGGCTCTGATAGTCGCCGCGCTGTTATTGGGAATTTTCAATTCTATTTTAAGGCCGATTCTTATCCTGCTTACTTTGCCGATAAATATAGTCAGCCTGGGATTGTTTATATTTGTTATTAACGGCCTGATTCTTTATTCGATAGCGTATTTGGTGCCAGGTTTTAATCTATCAGGACTCGGTTCGGCTGTTTTAACATCCATTTTGGTTTCAATAACTGCCGGAGCGATTAATATGCTCATTAAAGATAATAGGTAATCCGCAATGTCAGAAAATAATACAGCACAAAATGTAGCATCATTTTATCCTTTCAAGGAAATTGACCTTAAATGGCGGAAATATTGGGAAAAAACTAAATTTCACGAGACTGATCTTTCAAATAACAATAACAAGCTATATTCGCTTGTGATGTTTTCGTATCCGTCCGGCGACAAGCTTCATGTCGGGCATAGTTACGCTTTCGCGTTGCCGGATACATGGACCAGAAAAAAACGGATGGAAGGCTTTAACACTTTTGAGCCGATGGGCTTCGATTCGTTTGGCCTGCCCGCTGAGAATTACGCAATCAAAACAGGTATTCATCCCGCCATTTCTACAGCCGCCAATATAAAATATATCCGAAAACAGCTCAAAGAGATGGGCGCGATGCTCGATTGGTCAAAGGAACTGGCGACCAGCGATCCGCGCTATTATAAATGGACGCAGTGGCTGTTTTTAAAATTCTATGAAAAAGGCATGGCAGTCCGAAAAATGGCCCCGGTCAATTGGTGTCCATCGTGCAATACCGTATTAGCAAATGAGCAGGTTGTAGATGGATTATGCGAACGTTGTGAGACAGAGATCGTAAAGAAAAACCTTAGGCAATGGTTCTTCCGAATAACTGAATACGCCGAAAAATTGCTTAAAGGCCTTGATAAAATTGACTGGCCGGAACGAACGAAAACGATGCAGAGAAACTGGATCGGCCGCTCTGAAGGCACTGAGATTATTTTTCGAGAAGAAAAGACAGGCGAGAAAATCCCGGTTTTTACGACACGCGCGGATACGCTGTTCGGCGTTTCATATCTTGTCTTAGCTCCGGAACATCCATTGGTAGAAAAATTCACAACTGTTGAGCAGAAAGAAACAGTTGACGTTTATATACGACAAACAACCAAACTCTCCGAAATAGACAGACAATCAACAGTTAAAGAAAAAACCGGCGTTTTTACCGGAAGCTACTGTATCAACCCTATTAATAGTGAAAGTGTTCAAATCTGGATTGCGGATTATGTCCTGGCTTCGTATAGCACAGGCGCGGTCATGGCCGTACCGGGACATCACCAGAGAGACTGGGAGGTCCAGTCTCACACCGCCGGA
>CAZKYQ010000073.1:1312-12594 GCA_964556975.1 uncultured Ignavibacteria bacterium | reverse complement strand
GACTTATCATGATGATATCTATATGCAGAAATTTGATCTTGAGGGTAATATTCATTGGGGTGGTACAAATGGATTACCCGCGATTCATCATCCAGCCGATCAAGGATTATTATCAGATGGTCATGATATAGTTGCCGATGGGTATGGTGGGGCCGTTGTAGTATGGGTCGATAACAGACATCTTGGAGAAAATAGTGTCTTATATGCCAACAGATTTTCGCCAGAGGCTCAGTCTTTATGGCAGCCTTATGGCGTGAAATTAGGAGATGAAAATATCTTTCTTGCTTACGAATGCCAGGCGTTTAACATTGGTCCCGATTTCATGTTTAGTTGGCGCGGTGGCGGGACAGGATTCCAGGTTTCTTATCTCGATGTTCAAGGAAATTTCATATGGGATGAACCAGTTGTTTTAGATACAATTATTCCCAAAAGAAATGTAGTCTTAACTGATTCTTCTAATACATTCTATTATCTAACCGCTTATTGGGAAAACGGCCATTTAAGGAGTAAGGGAGCTAAAATCGATACATTAGGAAATAGATTATGGCAGCCGCTGCCTTATGTTGGCTATTACATGCTCGGTGAGAGAGTAATATTAGATGGATATGGCGGGATGATTGTTGTATGGAAAGATCTTGAATCACCGGCGATAAAAATATCAAGAATTTACGCAGATGGGCATGTAGGAGGCGATACTCCAACGGCGGTCTATTCTAATCATGAAGATGTCTTACCAAATAGAATTAGATTACATCAGAATTATCCAAACCCATTTAATAACTCAACTATAGTTAGTTATCAATTGTTTGAAGAGTCGGATATTTCTTTGGAAATTTACGACATTTTAGGCCGGAAAATAATAGCCAATACATTTCTTCGGCAATCAGCGGGATTGCATAAATATAATCTTGAAATGAACAATCAACCGAGCGGCCTGTATTTTATAAGAGTTTCATCGTCCGATGGTTTTTCGAGCAACATCAAAACGATTCTGCTAAAATAATTTTCCTTCTGGTTGCCAAGCGCCTGCTTGGTAACCATTTTTTGCGCGAAAAAAAGATATGGGTTGCGAAGCGGCGCTTCGCAACCAGGTTAAAATAATCGAAGATGATATTTTGGGGTTGCTCTCTTAACATGCTTATCCGCCTGCGGCGGAAAAGCAACTCGCGGGGAGCCGAGCTCCCCGCCTACGGGCCGCGCAAAGCGCTGCGGTTACCAGACCGTAGATTGGGGTTTGAAAAGCGGCGTCAGTCCCGCCATCGGCGGGATTCCTGACGCGTAAATCCTAACAAAAAAAATAGGGGCCTGAAAAAATCAAGCCCCGAAAGTTTAATGTAAAACAGGCTATCAGTCTTTCCTGTCTTTTTTGCCTTCTTTGCCTTCTTGTCTTTCTTCGGCTTTCTTTTCGGAGATAACTTCGGGTTCGGCGGCTTCCTCGGTTTCCAGAGCGTCCTCGGGAGCTTCCTCGCCCTCTTCGCCCTCGGCTGGCTCATCTTCTTTTACAACTGTCGGCGGAATAATAGAAACAACCGTATCATCGGGATCGTCCAGAATTTCGACGTTCTCTATGGTAATATCCTTGACGTGGATTGAATCGTGAATAGTTAATTCGGAGACATCCAGCGTGACCGAATCGGGAATATTCGCCGGCAGGCAAAGAACCATTATCACGCGCATGTTTGACGACATAATGCCGCCGAAATTCTTAACGCCTTCAGCCAGGCCTTCGAGCTTAATCGGCACCTCGATTTTTATTTTATCCTCCATAGAGATATGCTGGAAATCGATATGAAGTATCTTGCCGCTGACGGGATCTCTTTGCATGTCTTTTATAATGGCCTTCTTGTCGGAATCCTTGCCATCGACATTTAGATTAATCAGCAGCTTCTCGCCTTCGGCCTGCCTCATAGTGGCGAAAAACTTATGATGGTCCAGCTCAATCGGCTCGGGCTTCTCATTGTGGCCATAAATAATGGCGGGCAGTTTACCGGCGGCCCTAAGCTTTCGGGCGACTCCTTTTCCGGAATCTGTCCGCGCATAAACTTCTAATGTTACTTCCTTCATTTTTTACTCCTTAAAAAATTACGTTCAATCCTGCAAAAACCCGTTCCGCGCCAGGCCGTTTACAAATCGGCATTGGCCGGATCTATTAATTAAAAAGACTCGAAAGAGACCTTTCCTCATGTATTCTTAAAATCGCTTCGCTGAATATGGTCGATACCGATAACACTTCGAATTTGGGGCTAAAATCCTCCGGCTTATGATATATCGTATCGGAAACGTATATTCTCTCAATAGGCGAATCCTCGATCTTCTTTGGTGATTCTCCCGACAACACAGCATGCGTGCATGCGGCAATGATATTTTTCGCGCCTTTTTCTTTTAGGGCAACAGCGGCTTCCGCCATCGTGCCGGCGGTATCAATCATGTCATCGCGGATGATAACGTCCCTGCCATCGACCTTTCCAATAATGTGCATAACTTCCGCTTGATTCATGTCGGGACGTCTTTTATCCACGATCCCAAGGCGTAGTTTTAAGGCTTTGGCGAAGGCTCTTACAAGCTTTACCGATCCAACATCGGGCGAGACGGCTACAGCCCCTTTTGACACCAGCCCGGCCAGATGAGAATTGAATACCTTTGATGAATAAAGGTGATCTGACGGACAATCAAAAAAGCCTTGAATCTGCGAGGCGTGCAGATCCATTAAAACCACCCTGTCAACGCCTGCCTTAGTAATAAGGTTTGCCACCAGTTTCGCGGTGATCGCCACGCGGGGCTGGTCCTTGCGGTCCTGGCGCGAGTATCCGTAATATGGAATTACGGCAGTTATTCTTCGAGCCGACGCCCTTCGGCAAGCGTCGATCATAATAAACAATTCCATCAGATTTTCAGCGGGGGAATTAGTGGATTGTACAATAAAAACATCCATGCCCCTGATATTTTCATCTATCTGGAAGAAAATCTCACCGTCAGAAAATCGTCTTAAAGTGCAATTAGAAACGGTTTTTCCAAGATGTTTCGCGATTTTCACTGCCAAAGGCATATTTGAAGTTCCCGAAAACAGTTTTAAATCATTTACCATTTTTCTTACCTCGTGAACCCCTTTTTGTTGGACATCTATTCAACATTCAAAGCTGGGGCGCCAGGATTCGAACCTGGGAATGCCAGCTCCAAAGGCTGGTGACTTACCGCTTGTCGACGCCCCAAATCCCTACAAAACCAATAAAATATCTAAATTTGACAGAATGTCAAGGTTTGAATATTGACTATTCTTTGAATAATGACTATTCATGGAAATAATAACTACAAAAGGAAATTATATTCTACTATTTATGGTTTATGTCCGGTTTTCTCTTGAAAACATCTTTGAAATCCGTATTTTTCACGACTGCTTACCGGCAACGATATTCCGGTAATAAGTGAAAAGGAGATTTTATGCTTTTAGGCGCGCACATGTCGATTGCGGGCGGCGCTTTCAAAGCCTTCGGGCACGGAGAAAAATTCGGATGTAAGACAATCCAGATATTTACGAAATCATCCAACCAATGGAAAGCCAAAGATTTAACGAATGAAGATGTCGATAAATATTTCGCGGAACAAAGACGAACCGGGATTGCGCCGGTGATAGCTCATGATTCATATCTTATAAATCTTTGCTCTCCAGATGATGCCATGCTAAAGAAATCGCGGGAAGCTTTTCTTATAGAAATGAAGCGTTGTGAAATGCTGAAGATCCCATACCTGGTTACTCATCCCGGAAGCCACCTGAAACAGGGTGAAGAGTGGGGCATAAATCTGATCGCCGAATCCTTAAGCTGGCTTCATGGACAAACTTCCGGATTCAACGTGAAAATAGCCCTTGAAACAACGGCCGGGCAGGGCTCCAACCTTGGATACAAGTTTGAGCAAATAGCCTCGATGATCTTGAAATCGTCAGAATCGGAACGCTTATCGGTTTGTCTCGATACATGCCATATATTCGCCGCAGGTTACGATATTAGAACCAAAGACAAGTATGAGAAAACAATGTCTGACTTTGATCGTATAATCGGGTTAGACCGGCTGGCGGTGATACACCTTAACGATTCCAAAAAAGACCTGGGATCAAGAGTTGACCGCCACAATCATATCGGCGAGGGGTTTATTGGAGAGGAACCATTCGGCTTCATCATGAAAGATAAAAGACTGGCTGAAATCCCAAAGATACTGGAGACCCCAAAAGGCGACGATGGCAATATGGATGAGATTAATCTTGGGAAACTCAGGAAACTGGCAGTGAAATGAAAAAAATGGGCTTTATTATAATTTGTCTATTTATTTTTTCAAGCGCATCATTCGGAAAAACAACTCGAATAAATATCAGCGCCGATTTAATTCAAAACAAGCAAAAGGCGCGGGTTTTTGATGGCGATTTAATAGTGCCTGAAGGCGGACAGCGCGATATTTTTACCGGTCCTTACACCGCCAGAATCGCGTTAAAAGAGAATGAAAGCGGTTTTTACGATTTCACGGTGAACCTTTTCGGGCTTGCCCCGGAATATAATTCGTCAGAGTATAATTTCGCCTTAAGAACAACTGAAAACATGATTATGCCGGCCCTGCCTGTTAAGGATGGAACAACAGCGAATTTTACAATTACTCTTTTAGGTGATACCTCGGCGAGCTTAACAGCCCGATATTCCGTTGATGACACCGCGAATTGGGGGATATCGGAAACCACTCATTATAGAACGCACTGGGTAAAAAGCTCCCTTATTGATTTTACATGGAACAGAGAAATGGCCTATCTTGAGTTTGTATATGACAAATACAGAGAAAGCTATAAGCTGTCGGAATTTGACAAAATCGAAACATATATTCACCCCGAAAAAACAAATGAGATTTATTTGGATCGCCAATACAACTATTCCATTCTCCCAAAATCTCGCCGCATAGACCTCGTCTACGGACATGATATAAAAGCCTTATCGCCCGTACCGGGATGTGAAATTTTGATGTATCGCCAATGGGGCTACGGCCCGAGATGGATGGCAGCCGGCCTCGCGAATTACTATAATGACAACATGCTTATGATAAGAAATTTCATCGCTCGATTCGATACTAACTCCGCGCTTGAGCTTCTTAAAGATGAAGACAGAGTCAGAAATGATACAGGGTCCGTCTTTTGCGGGGCCTTTGTCTTCTGGCTCTTACAGAACGAAAGCTTTGCCGAATTCAAAAAATTATACAAACAGTCAACGGTATTGGATTTTGAGCGGAAATTTGAAGACGTTTACAGGTATTCATTTCAAGAGGTTTTGCAAAGATTTTTGGACCATGCCCAAAACTACACTCCGATAAAGAGCGAGTTGGATTATTACGCTTCATTTTATTTCAATCATGACAATATGGTTAAAGCGGGAACCTATTATAAGGAAATGATAATTTCGGGCGAGGGAAACCGCATTGCCAACTTGAAAAAACTGGCGACATGCTATTTCTGGACCGGGGGCTACAACGCCGCGGATACATTATATGATCTATTGATTGGTCTTAACGACAGCTCTGCCGAAGCCTATTTTATGAAAGGCGAAGTACAATTATCGAAAGGAAATGTTGCTCTTGCCCGGCAATTTTTTGAAAAGTCGCTTGAAAAGGGGTTCTCATCGGCTGGGCTCAAATTAGTATCTTTGCTGGTTGAAGACGGCGAATTTGAAAAAGCCTCGAAAACGATGGACCGATTGGGCGAAGGCGCCAAAGGTTTAATAGATTATTCGCTTGAAAAGGGACGTTTGATTCTGTTTCGGGGAGATAACGCCGATTCTCTTTTGGATATTACAATAAGACGCGCAATAAATATCTCTAATAAAACCTCCCATGATCCGAGAGCGTATGTTGTTATGGGAAAAGCGCATATTCTGCTGGGCGATCGCGAGAAAGCAATTAACAATTTTGAAACCGCCTATTTTCTGGAAACAAGCCCATACAATCAATCATCAATTCTAATTGAGATGGGAAAAACCGAGGACCTTCTTGGCGACCGTGAAAAGGCGAAAATGTATTATCTTCGAGCAAAAGATTATAATGGCGGCAATTATTTTAAAACGCTGGCGCAAAAGTATCTCGATACTCCTTATAAATGGAAAAATGGCAATTAGGATTATATAAAATAATGACTTTTTTAAATTCAGCTTTTTTATTCGCGTTGGCGGCCGTTTCGGTACCGCTAATTATTCATTTTTTATCTAAAAGGCATATAAAGACTATTGAATTTTCATCGTTGAAATTTTTAGAGCAGATGCAAAAAAACCGTATGAAATGGCTCAAAATTAAAGAGCTTCTGCTGCTGCTGTTAAGAATGCTGATTATTGGCCTGATTGTGCTGGCCTTTGCCCGGCCAACATTAGAAGGATTCGTCGGATCATCCAGAGGATCATCTTCGGTTGTTATTATTCTTGACAGGTCAGCGTCAATGGATACCGAGGGCGAAACCGGCTCCCTATTTGAGGAAGCCAAGCGGATTGCGGGGCGGCTTATCAACTCTCTTGAGCCGAACGATATGGTTTCAATAATTTCATTTCCCGAAGGCCAGGTTGAATTCCCCGCGGACCCGATAAATCCCGGAAATATCATAAGGGACAGATTGGCTGAAATAGATTTATCCTACCAAGCTGGGAAAGCAGGCGAAGCATTTAAAGCCGCCCTGGAGATATTGTCCGAATCCTCGAATATTAACAAAGAACTGTTCTTGATATCCGATGGCCAGGAAACGGTATTTGAGGAGCTTCCCGTCGAAGCCCTGGAAATGGGGGCTTGGGATGATATTCATTTTTTCACTATTACTCCGCGCCCCATACATCAGGACAATATTGGGATTATAGCCATTAATAAGCCCCGCCAACTTCTGGCCCCCGGAGAGAATTTTGCAATAGAAGCCGACCTTGTTAATTTTGGAGGCGGCACTATCGAAAATGTTTTGGTTGGAGTTGTTGTTGACGGAGAAAGAAAGGCGCAATCCACCGTATCTCTTTCTCCGGGCAGATCATTAATGGCAGAGTTCGCGTTCAAACTGGACAAGCCCGGTCATCACAGCGGTTACATAGAAATCGATTATGATAATTACAGCCTTGACAATAAGCGTTTTTTCAGCCTTTACATACCCGAAAGAGTTAATCTGCTGGCAGTCGCCCAATCCAACGATGACTTGAGATTTATTAAATTGGCGCTTGATCGACCGGAAGCCGGACAGATCGATTTTTCGGGCGTGACAATCGCGGACATTTTAAGAAGGGATTTGCATAATTACGATATTGTATTATTGCATGATCTGAAATCCCTTGGGCCGGCCCGTGAGAAAGCTGTTGAAAATTATATCGAAGGCGGAGGAGGATTGTTGGTTTCGCTCGGAAAACAATCTCAAAGCCGATACTGGAATGGTTTCCTTCAAAAAAACACTGGAATAAAAACCGGCGATATTTCAGGCGAGGAAAATGAATATATTTATTGGGACAATTTTGATTATGGCCATCCTATTTTCTCTGTGTATTCGGAGGAAGACGACATCAATAAGAGCGCGGCTATTCCCAAAATAAAAATCAACTACTATCGAAATTTAAGCGGCGGGAATATTATCGGATCAAGCTCAAGCGGAATCAATCTATTGTCGGAATCGGAGGTTAAACCAATTATAGTGTATTCCAGCGGTTTTGATCTTGAATCGGGCGAGCTTCCGGCCCATGCGTTTTTCATTCCCTTCCTCGTCAGGTCAATAGAATATCTGGGCTCAAGCCATGATGACCTTGGTTTCGATGGCATAATCGGACAGCCGTTCAGATGGCAATACAAGAGTTCAATTTTGGAGGAATTCTCTCTCGTCGGGCCGGAGGGGATAACAGAAAAATTGAAAACCGCGAGCGCATCATCCGGCCTTTATATCAGCGGAACAAAATACGGGACGCCCGGAATATGCCGCCTGGAATCCGATGGCATCCTGATTTCGCCGCTCGCGTTCAATATTGACCCGTCGGAATCGGAAAATAAAAAAATTGAAAATATCGGCGAAATACTCGGGGCCGATATAATTGCGCTCCCGGCTAATAGCGACTTAAATGCGGCAGTTAAAGAAGCGCGTTTCGGAAGAGAACTCTGGAAGGAATTTTTACTGCTGGCCCTGCTATTATTAATTGTCGAATCGATACTGGGAATGACATCGCCCGCGACAACCCAAAAAAAATGAAATGAAAAATCTCGCTTTCACGATTTCTCTTTTGGCATTATTGGTTTTTTGCAAAGATGGCCCTGAAATCAAAAACCTGACCAGGCCCGGCGGGTACGCGATGGGAAGCCTGTTGGAGCTCAAATTCCAAGTTTCCGGTTTTGATAACATCCCGGATTCTTTAAAAGTAAGAGTATTTGAAAAAAAGACCGCTTTTGTTTACGAAGTATTTGCCCATAAGATAATCCTTAAAGATCATAATAATTTTTCTTACCTATGGGACGGCCGCAAACCGGATGGAAGCTGGCCTTCGGGCGGGGTATATTGGGTCTATGCGTTACTGGGGAGAAACCACAGTATCGTTTCCGACACTGTGGAAATCGGCCTAACTGATTAATGAAATGTTTTTTCATAAAGACACTTGACAATTATAAACGTTTTGTAATAATGTTTCACTCCGGCGGCGTTTCAAGGAGGGGGCGCCGCTTTTTTTATGGGAGGTCCTTTGCCGGAAAATAAAAAAGAAAAACTAAAGACAAAGCTATTTGAACGCGCGATAAAATTCGGAGAATTTACTTTAGCGTCCGGCATAAAGTCGAGCTATTACATCAACGGCAAAATGGCCACCCTTGATTCAGAAGCTTTAAATCACATAGCTGAAATAATGCTCGACATGATTGAAGATACTGATTGCGGCGCGGTGGGCGGCCCGACCCTCGGCGCCGACCCAATTATCGGCGCGGTTATCGCGCTCGCGCATAATCGCGGAAGAAAACTCAAGGGCTTTATTGTTCGCAACCAAACCAAAGACCACGGCACAAAAAGCCTGATCGAGGGGCCATTGGACAAAGGCGATAAGGCAGTTATTGTTGAGGATGTCGCGACTACCGGCGGGTCGGCCATCAAGGCTATCGATGCCGTTAAGTCTTTCGGTTGCGAGGTTATCAAGGTCATTGTTATTGTAGACCGCGAGCAAGGGGCTGCGGAGAACATGGCCAAATTGAATATTCCCTTTGAAGCGATATTTTCAAAGGCAGAACTGGGTCTGTGAATTTGACCTGACATATATTTGATTTTCAATCATAAATCGATTCTATATTTTAGCCGGACAAATCCTGTTATAACCGCAATAGCCGCATTTGAAAGTGTCAGGTGTCGCGGTAAAATCAGAATTCTGTATCTCTTCGATTTTTTCAGTTATATCGCATTCTATTTTTTCAAGGTCTTCCGGCGATTGGGAGAACGGCTCGTCTTCGGTTAAAAACATATAAGTAACTTTCGCCGGGTATTTGCCATAAAGCTCTCTGCAAGCCATCGAATATACGGGAAGCTGTAAATCCGACTTTAGTTTTTTATTGTCGCGCTTGCCTGTTTTGTAATCAACAATTTCAATGCCGTCAGGTGTTTGATCTACTCTATCGATTTTCCCTCTTACCTGCGTATCTCCTACCACGAACTTGAAACTTTTTTCAACATCGACGGTCTTGCCGGACATTTTTGATTGCATTGCAACAAAATTGGCGAGATGGTCTTTTGCCTTTTGGCGTAGTCGTTCCTTACGATCAGGATCATCCAGCACAACATGATGCCAGCGCGATTCAAATTCCGACAGAAGCATGTCAACGCTAACTTCTTCGCCTGCTATTAACCGCTTGCCTCCCTCCTCTAAAATCGAATGTATTACGCTTCCGAAAACCAACTGCGGCCCGGAAGGCGAGGGCATGCGCAATATTTTGCTGAAATAAAATCGCATCGGGCACAAATCAAACGAATTCATGTCCGTATATGAAAGGCTGTCAATTTTGAATTGGACTTTCGCGGCAGGTTCGCGGAATTTCTCCATGGCGATATTATCTTTGAATTTGGAGGAAGCCCCGTCAACGCTTTCCAGCCATTCGGCTTTTAGCTTTTGGTATTCATCATCCGTCTTAGCAACCGAGCTAATTACGCTCCATATTTTCATCAACCCCGCAGATAACATAGACGGGATATCATCGCCAATCGGTAAAATGATCGCGCCCGGTTTTGTTGCAATATCTCGCGGGCCATACTCCTTATTCGGCAGCGATTCGATAGAAGCGATGTCCTCTTTAACGCCGACCGTATCGAAATCGGGGCAATCAAGAAGCTCTATAACAAATCTTGAAATGCGAGACCGCTTTTTATCAACCCCATATAAAAATAGTTTTTCCTCCGCGCGGGTCATGGCGACATAAAGCAATCTCCGTTCTTCATTGATTCTGAATTCATTAGCCGGAAGATCGTCTTTGTAAAACTCCCTTGGAAATCCTATCAAGGCGCGCCTGTCCGCCCCGGGGAATTTTCTATTTGCAAGCCCGATTACAAAGACCGCCGGATACTCAAGCCCCTTGGAACCGTGTATGGTTTGCAATATAACGGGCGCGTCCGAATTATCAGATGCGGCTTTTACTTCATCATCGGAGGTCTTTTTGTACCATTGGAAATATTCCAGAAAATCGGCGTGCGAACCGTTATTCGATTCCGCCGTGAAAAGGTCGGCCGCTTTCAGGAGATCGGCAATTTCTCTGATAGCCTGATGATCGACTATTTCGCCGTCTGTTATCAGCGAAGACATTATTCCGGCCTCCGCTAATATCAATTCCATAAGTTGAATTGGCGTCTTTTCGGTTTTGACAGCAATGAATCGTTCCAAAAGCTCAATTAGTTTTGCCGAGGATTCAGATAATTGATCGTCCGATTCGGAGATCATAGAGGCAAAAATCTTGATAGCCCCGCCGCTTTCGCGCGAAAGCCTGTAGTTTATTTCGCGTTCAAACTGGGGTTTTATTCCGGGCAGAAAATATCGAACCAGAATGCTTAGAATATCTCCCCGATTCGGATCGACAGCGAATTCATACAGGGCGAGAAGGGTGCGGTATAATTTTGTCGATTGTTCCTTGATGCCCTGGTCATAAGAGAACGCGACCCGCCTTCGCTCCAGAGACCTCGCGATAAAATCTTTCTGGTTTCTCTTTCTGAATAAAACGGCTATCGATTTGGGCTTGTTGAATTTCTCGTCTTTTAAAAGTTTTTCAATTTCAACCGCCGCCGATTCGGCTTCGGT
>CAZKYQ010000073.1:0-1212 GCA_964556975.1 uncultured Ignavibacteria bacterium | reverse complement strand
ACTACGGTCAAACCAATCTTGCCGCCGCATAGATGATACAACAGCTCCACCTGCGCGTAATTGGCGTCCTGGAACTCATCGACTAAAATATATTTGTATCGTTGCCTCAATGTTGCCCCGACGATCTTTTGGTCTTTCAAAAGTTTGTGCGCTAAAAAAATCATATCGGCATAATCAATGATGCCGCCGATTTCGGATTTTAGCCGTTCAAACGATTGGTAAACCTGTCCGGCTTCAAGGGCCTTTTCCCATCTCTCGCGTTCGACTATCTCCTTATCATCTTCGCTCTTTTCCGGCAACTCGTTCAATCGATCTTTGGCTTTCGCAATCACATCGGGCGGTTCGACAAGCTCGTTTTTGGCGCGCTCAATGAAGCTTTTAAAATCGTTGTAAACGCGCTCCGGCTGGGATGTGTTCAGAAGCTTTGATTGGCGAAGTTCCGCAATGGCGGTTTTGAGTATTTGCCACAGGCGGTATTCGCTGGCCTTGGCGGCCTCGCCGCTGAAACCGAGAAGATGCCCGAACTCGCTTATGATATCCATACCGAAGGAGTGAAACGTTTTTATCTCCAGCGCCGAACTGCCGAGGCCTGCCATTCGTTCCTCAAGCTCGGCTTGTGTTTTGGTGGAATAGGTGATAACCAGAAGCGATTCCGGCGGGTAGGCTTTTTCCTCCATCAGGTATTTGGCCTTGGCCACAATTACCCGTGTCTTGCCCGACCCGGCTCCCGCAAGAATTATCTGCGGTGAGTCGGTGTACTCGACTGCCTGCTTTTGCGCTTCGGAGAGATGCATGGGGGTAAGATAAGGGATTGCGCAGGAATGGTCAAATCATACGAAGTCTGTAGGGGCGCTTGAAAAAACGCCCTCTGAGCTGTTTGGGGCGTTAAATATAACGCCCTTACGCTCCCTTATACCCTCAGGATATTAAAGATATTGTTGACTGTTAGAATTAACTTGCCTATTCATAGTCGTTTTAATTTATTAAATAGCGCTTTTATAAAGGGAGTAAATAATATGGATAAAGAGTTTGAAAAAAAGATTAGAGAAAATGGCCTTGACGTAAAAACAAATGACGATGAGCAAAAACAACTATGTTCTTTCGGATAAAGACATAATTGAATTTCATATATAGGCTCCAATAGAATAATATTCTTATAGATTCTTAAAGTTCAAAGCTATTGACGTAGGGGCGTTTGAAAAAACGTCCGTC
>CAZKYQ010000072.1:2798-12615 GCA_964556975.1 uncultured Ignavibacteria bacterium | reverse complement strand
AGTCCTTTAATTCTCCAGACTTGAAGGCATCCGCGAGTTCTTGAATGTTTTTGTATTTTGCCATTTCACGTCCTTTCTAATTCATTTCGCTTGTGAAAACAAAACGTGTGTAGCATGATGAATCTTATGATTATCGTCATAAGCAATTGGTATCGTTCCAGTTTGATTATCATCAAATTTGAAACCGATAAACCCATCGATATTATAAGCACATGACAGACAATAATCTACCCCTCTGTGCTTGAAATGCAAATGGCCATCCCTCAACTCGATCTTATACTCTACTATTGCCGGTGGCTTTTCTTCATACTCAGCACAAAGTCGATAGGCAACATAGCTACAGAAGCCATGTTTGTCGATCAGTTTTTCGCCCCACTTTCCATCGAAATACGCCCTAAAATTATTACTACCTATCTCCCTTGTTTTGTCTTGCATCTCCTCAGACATCAGGCCGAACACCTCTGTATTAGTTTTTAATTGTTCAATTATGCTGCTCATTTATGTTCTCCTTTCTGGTTCATTTTCGAGAGATTTTAGTCCTCATTATTGTCTTTGATTATATAAAATCAGTCCGAGATTGGACTGCAATAGAGCCTTTGTATTATCCCTGCCATAAGCTATCAATATCGAACCCACATTGCCATTTCTCTTCTCGACATCTATACCTTTGGCATATCGCCCGGCTTCTTCTGCGCAAATAAACCGGACCCGCTCATCAATAAAACATATAGAATCGGCAAAGCGTACATATTGCTGAAACCATTGGGTGTCGGTTCTCGCATAAGCTAACCCAATACCATGATTGTGCATCATCATGCGACTCCACCATTGCTCTCTGTCGGCAAAATACGGCGGGTTCATCCAAACATTACCGACCCATCGTTTGCGGAGACCATTATCTTGCCGCACGAAATGTTCTTTTGCGGGAATCCACGGCACAATATCTTTACCTGGACTGCATGGGTCTAAGTCGAATTCCACACCGAGCGCATCAAAAATATAACGCGGTGTATACCATTCTTTTGTCTCATTATATTGCGCAAAACCCTTCATATTATTGAACCTCCCTATTTCTCAAATGAAACCCAAAATACCACGAACAGGCTTGAACAATTCCTGCGCATAAATCAGTCGATAAGCATATTTGCGCATGACCCGCAAGCGATTTGCATCTTTTTTGCTCTTGCCCGACATTACCAATATCACTTTGTCGTCAGGATAGTATTTTGCGAATCGCCGGAACTTCGTTATATCCCGGCCCTGCAGCCATCCCTTATACTCCCAGTAGACAATCTCGCTATTAGGCATTTGCACTGCAAAATCAATTAACCAAGTTTTTGCGCCTTTCAATTCATCTCGGAAATACTTCTGGCAGACCTCGCTCTCGTATGCCCAACCAACAATTTCGCCCTGACCTTGCAGGAAATCAAAATACAGGGCCAGATTATATTCGCCCTTACTGCGAAAATGGCACTCTTGCCCGCCGATAACCGCGTCAACACGCTGATTATTGAAATTCCGATGCAGGGTTTTTGACTTCTCAAAGCCCATCATAGTTGGTTTTATTGGCAATTGTGTCATATAATTCCCGACGTACTTGACCTATCTGGCTGTAACATATGATACAGCCCGCTGGATGGACAATATATACATTGTCCTCTTCGGTTTTGCCATAGATAGCGCAACCCCCCTCTTTACGGCTCTACCTTGTTATTGTCCTCTGTGTGTTAGAAACCGGACACACAAGATGTATCGCATAGACAAGACTTAGTTTGAGCAGAGGGGAAAGGGTTTGATACCATAACCTTCATACTGGTTTCGTAGACGTTGGGAGATTGCAGCCGAGCCGGGTAGCAGCGCGCATAAGGGCTCTTTGTTCTTATGCTGGGGGGATGCACTTGCTTGGTCTCGTAGGTCTACACCGCTTTTTCCTGCTGTTTCTACTGAAAAAACCACCTTTGGCGAACGGCTACCAAGACCCAAACAAGTTGAGTCCTCGCCAAGGTGGTTCATAAGGGGAATTTTTTTTTCATATTTAGCAGCCATATCTCTATTACCTTTATTATTGCGGTTTGGTTCATTTAATCCAGCCTGTATTTTTTGCCACAGCGATAATTGCCTCTTTTATGCAACCAGCATGATACCACTGCCGAACATCTTTGTAGACAGGCGGTAGAACGATCTTCACGCCCCGCACAAGCGGCTTAATTGCTTTCGCCGCCCGATACGCCCCCTTCAGACCGGGCGGGCGTTGTGTGGCGTCCTGGGGCTTATCACGGTCTGCAATAATTATCACATCCCGGCGCTTGCAGCCCAGAAATTGTTTGAGATATTCGACTCCACTGTTGCAATCAGGTCTCCCGATTGCCGGAAGTTTCATTGCGTACATTGCAGCGGTATCCGTCGGCCCCTCGACTACATAAAGAGTGTCGTAGCAATCGGGATAGACGCCTGTGAGAGGAATAAACAAACCATTTTTCGAGCCTCTCACGGCAAATTTCATGCCGTTTTGCGATCTAAGCCGGATTCCGACACATTCGCAATTACCATTGTACATAGGAATTGTGTAATTCTTGCCGTTCCACCCCGCCTCAATCGCCAATAATGATACAGCAGGCAAGCCCAATTTCACAGCCAAGCGATATAATTTAGGATGGTTCACCGGCATTTTGTTCATATCTCGATATAATGCGAAATTAGATATAGATTGTGACTGCGGCTCTTTTCGCGCCTTTGGTACCGGTATCGGATCGGACACTTTGTGAATCCATCCGCCACTCTCGACCGGGTCGGAACTTTCGATGCGCATGCAGAAAGCCATCTGACCATCTTCGGTCACTTTGCACCAATCAGGCTTATCGCAGATTGGACATCGGTTCTGTCTTGTTACTCTAAGCCACGGCATCGGTTAATGCCTCTTCTGCTCTCAGCGTCGCCATTATTGCCTCCCCTAAGCGAAAGCCAAATGTATCGCCAGTGTGCAATAAATAGATTATCACATTTGCCATCGAAATTTCCTGCTCACAAAATCCAGGACAGAAGGTGCTCGGCAAGTCACGTGTTTCGTGCAAATTTGTTTTACGTCCGATTTTTTTCATCAATATACCTATATCGCGTTGCAATATAGAGATGTCCTCAGCCAACTGATTATTTTCTTTTTGCTGCCACACTCCTACCATCATGCACTTTCCTTTCTGGGCCGTCGCCAGCCGTTTTCTGCAATTGAATCAATTAATTTCGACGCCTCGGTGAATAAATAATCACCATTATAGCCATATTTTTTGAGTAATTTTGCCTGTTTGTAGGTGCACTTTTTGTTTTTGCGACGGTTGATAATTTCGCCAATGACTTGACTTGCGTGCTCAAACGATAATCCTGAAACATCAATACCGTTTCGTTGCAGCATGTCAATTTGTTTTTCTGTTGGCTGCCGGTTCTTATTCCACGCTTTTTGGCGATGTGGCATAACGTCGAGAATGTCGAACGGATTTACTTTGGCCGTACTATATTTAGCACGAGCAATAACCACGCTGCGCATGGCAGCTTCATCGGCCTCCCTGCTCCGGCGCAACAGTTCTTGTTCAGCGCGTGCAAGCTCACTTATCATATTTACCGGACCGGTTTTTTCTTTTACGCTATCACTTGCCAGGGCGACAACATCATCATTGTAATTGCCACCTAAAATGTCCGCTGTATTAACCAATTTATGTCTGCCTGAATTGCCGACGAAATCAATTACGTCGAGGTGTCTTTTTGCTGACTGAGCAATCGCGGTGCGACGCAATACATCAGAATCCATTAAATCCAATACACCGGGCAAAACCCTTGTTCCCCGTCCCACCATTTGGGCATATAAGGTCCTGCTTTTTGTTGGTCGAGCTTGTACAATAACTTCGATGGTTGGCTCGTCGAAACCCTCTGTCGCAACGCCAACGTTTACAAGAATCTGAAATTCATTATTTGCATAATCACGAAATAATTGTTTACGCTCAGCCTTATTGGTCTTGCCATGCACCCATCGCGCACAACCCGATTTGTGTCTGTTGAAAATTTCAGTCAACCTTTCGGCGTGGGCCAGGGACGCGGCGAAGAGTAAAGTTTTTCGTTCACCGATTATCTTTATTGTGGGAGACGCTATTCCGTGAAGATTTTCCTCAAACTCCATTACCTTCGCCAAATCGGCACCATTCAAATCGCCTGCCGTAGTTTTGCATTCCGAAAAATCCAAGTGATCGACGTAGACAGCATTTTGCCGAATGGGAACAAGCCAGCCGCTAGTAATACCTTCAACTATACCATATTCATAGGCAACCGACTCGAATATCCGGCCTAATGCCAGTTCATCCGCACGGTCGGGCGTGGCAGTCAAACCGAGTATTTTGATATTTGGGTTTTGCCGGTAATAATCAATAACTTTTTTATGAGATTGGGCGACAGAATGATGGCACTCATCAAGTATCAACAAGGAGAATTCGTCAGGGTTAAATTTAGTCATACGGCCCTTGCCGCGCATGCCCGCTATTTGTGTTTGTATAGTAGAGACAATGACCTGCGAATCATGGAGAAAACTATATTCCGAATGTTGGTCGGCCATCTCTATATCAGGCTCAACATTGATTGTCTTGAGCATTTGATCTCGTGCCTGGTAAACCAGTTCGGCACGATGCGCCAACATCATCACCTTGCCCTTTTCAAGTAGTTTTTCGGCGACCTTGCAACAGACAAATGTTTTGCCCAGGCCTGTTGCAAGCACCAGCAGCGTCGATTGATTTTTGACAAATGCGGCATGTATCTGGTCAATCGCCTCTGTTTGATATGGCCTCGCTTTCATCATATTTTTATCTCCGCCGGGGCCTGGTCATAAAGGAGTTTGCCTACAAATCCAAGCCCTTTACATGCCTGACATTTTTCATTCTCGGCGCCACAATACGGACAAACCGCATATGGTTTCGCCGCCGCAAGATTTCGCCGGGCGTTGGTAATGTCTGCTTTTAATGCTAAAATATTAATCCATGCGATAACATGATCGCGATTATTTTTGCGTGCCTCAATTTCATGCAGTACCTCGTCAAGTTTCTGTATCAGTTTAGTAATAATTCCGCGTTGTAGAAATATCTCACTGATTTGGTCCGGGATAGCCCTGCCCGTTTTATCGGTCAATAATTCAGGCTCCCGATGAGTTATTTTAGCCGGTTCATCTATCATATCTTCTGTTGGTTCTTCGGTTGGGGATTCACTGTCGGGCGTTGCATTAGAGAAAGATTTTGCTCTTTGAACGGAAGAATGCGAAACTCCTACGTGGTCGGCAATAGTGCGCAATGATTTCAAGCCCCATTTGGAATCGCTGAAAATACGGGATAGAATGTATCGCCTCTCCTTTGCCGTACGAGGCAAGCCATGAGCGGCGTTTGCAGAAAATGAAAGCCACAGTGCATCTCGTTGTGTGCCATTGCGGACATTTGCCTTGATAGAATCAAGTTGAAGTGACAGGCTTGCGTAATATCTGTGAAAGCCATCCCAGAGCCAATAGATTTTGCCGTCGAACACAACTTCGATGGGCGGCAACTGAGGTATAATATCGGCATAATGAGCAACTATTTCCTGATTAATTCGGCGCTGTTGCGTGCCACCATCAATTCGTATCCGACTTATTTTTAGTGTCTTCAAAATGGGGGGTCCTTTTTCTGCTGTTCATTATTGGATTTATCACCGAGTAATTGCACACTTGCAACTGTAACAAATAAATGCGATCGCTTTTGCCCACTATCCGTTGTCCACTGATCTAAAGTCAAACGACCCTGGACATACAAGGGTTTGCCCTTAATGCAATACTGCTGGACAACCTCAGCAACCCGTCCCCATGCCGCACATTCAACGAAACATACCTCCTCGCGGGGTGCGCCGTCTTTCCCCTTCCATCGTCGGTTCATAGCCAGGCCAAAAGTGCATTTAGGGGTCTGATTAACAAATTTAGTTTCGGGCTCTCGGGTAAGGTTGCCTATCAAAATTACTGTATTGGCCATTGGCATTATAGTTCTCCTGTTTCATAAGTAGTTGGTGTCTCACATTTATTTGGTTCGGGGATATAGAGATTTAATGCGATTGAGGACCATTGTCTAATCCGTGATTGATATTCTTCAAATTCAACTGTACTAAGCGAGGTAGTACTGAGTACAATTTGTTTGCCCCACATGCCTGTTCGCCGTAAAAACATGGCGCGCAGTGTATCATGTATTTGCATCAATTCCGCTCGACCGGAATACCCGGCATGGTCGGCAATCAATTTAATGATGACTCCCCAGTAATATGCATTCTGGTCTAATGACCGGTTTTTCCTGACAGGCTTAACCACCATAGTGATTGCTTTACCTTCCAATGGCTTGAAAAAGGCTGTCATTTCATCAATCACATCATCCGAAAAATTCGGAAAACCCTTTTCTATCCAACCTGTAAATACCGGTGTTGTCATATTTCATCCGCTACGTCGAGGTGCATAATTCCAACTCGTATTTTTTTGGCGCTTTCTGCTGTAGTTGGCCACGCGCCAAACGTCTGCCAAACCGCTGTTTTGAATTTGTCTTCGTTGAATTTGTAATTTGCCGTATCCTGCTGCCGAAAATTATCCGCCAGAGCATTCATTATATCTTCCGTATTTTTGTGTGAATATGGAGGGACAGCACATTTCACTTGCTTGTCCGTCGTCGCATTTACGTAGATTTCCGGCCTGTTCATTCCAGCAAGCCAAGCTACGACATTATCAATACCGTCCATATTACTTGGATAACGACCAGCCTGCTCAAAACAAATTGCTGCTACCTTTTTCGTATCAACCTGTTTGCCCGGTGGCGACGGCAGTTTTGTACATATGGCATCCAACACTTTTTGTTCATGTTCGTTTGGCTGCCGTACCGAAGAATTATCTCTTGTGTCAGCGTCCTTTGCGTCATCTATACAGAATAATCCGTTAAGCGCATATTTGCGAGCGTAACTTGACGCCGAGCCGGTAATTTGACTTTCGCTCATCCCCTTTTGGGCAAGGGGCTCTCGTGCAAAAGCACTGCAAGACATTGATGTTGTTCCGTCGGCAAGCGTGGCAGCAGCCTTGATGTAATATCTATCGCCAACCATGACAACCTCATCTGAGAGCGTTAGCACGCCATCGCCCAATAACGGTTTGACGGCCTCCAGAATATCTTCGGCGCTTCGATACTTGAAATTACCAAACTTATTAAATTGATTCTTCGGCGCCGTGAGAGATTGCTGAATGTTTTTTAGCAATTCCATAATAGATTCCTTAAAATGGAGATTTTGTCAATTTCTGAATCATATCGTACATTTGTGCTATAAATACAGATATTTTGTTTTCGAGTTCCTTGATATATTCTTCATCGCGGTATATTCGTTGACAGAAGAACGGCTTTTGTTTTATTCGTGGATCGAATGACACAAAGTCCGCCCATTGGCGTTCTGCAACCCACAATTGCCCCTGCACTTGCGGTTTGTGCGCAGTTGGCATTTTACACATTAACAGAGTTTCTATATGTGTAGTAGAATTTGGACATTTGATTTCTATCATGCCATTTGCCCCGATTAATCCATCTGGGGAAGCTCCTGTATCGGCATCATGTTCAATAAATCCTATTTGTTCAACTGTACAATTATTCAGTTGTGCATAATAGTCGCGCGCGTACGGCTCAAGATCGGAACCTCTTTGCATGATGGTATTGGTATATGTTTCCTGCACTTCATTTGCCAGTCGCTCAGCAATAAGTTGAATCATATATGTTTTGCGTGTTTTGCCCCGGCCGCCTGCAATTGCTTTACCAAAACATGAAGCCGTCACCTTGCCCAATCTGGCGGCAAGCCAGTCAGGTGTGCCTTGTTCACATTCGTAAATAATCATGGCAGATCCTTGAAATGTTCATCAAGGTCCTCTCCGCATATTTCAAGCCTAAAATCTATACCATCGGCGTGGAGAGTAAAAACATAACCGTCGAAAATCCACTCCTCACGCGAAACTGTACAGGTTGTCTCAAATGTAATACCAATTGAGTCGGCTGCGTCATGTGCTGCTTCTCGTAATAGCGAAAATGGTCTGCGCATTATTCGTCTCCTTTATTGCAATCAAAGGCCTGCTTGTTAACAAAACAAATGGCGCCTTTATTCTGCTTGACTGCTACGATGTACATTGTCGGCGTATGCAATTTATGAGGGACATATTGTAGGGCATAGCCATTCTGTTTGAGCGCGGCGTAGCATACAGCCTTGGTCCGCAGTTTTTCTGGAACATACCGGAGGGCATAGCCGTCATTTTTGACCGCGGCATGGCAGATAGCCTTGGTCCGCAGTTTTTCGGGGACATATTGTAGAGCACCGCCATCATACTTGACTGCGGCCATGCACACGGTTTCAGTTCGCAGTTTTTCTGGGACATATTGAAGGACAAAGCCGTTGCGTTTGACCGCGGTATGACAAATAGTCTCGGTCTGCAGTTTTTCGGAGACATATCGTATCTCATAGCCATTATCTTTCACTGCCTGAAGCGCCTGTTCAGGTGTATTATATGCAACAATGTCAGCTTCGGAGGCACCTACTTCGTCCAAAAATTCTTGTAAAGTCATACTGACCTCCCTTTGTCTCTTATCAATTATTCGTGTTTGCATTTCATTTCTCTGGCATGTCTTATCTTTAATGCCATTTGTTGTATTGTTATTTCAATTGCGCCTTTACGAATTGCACATTTACGCTTATTTGATGTAATATCATAATGGGGCAAAACGCTATTCTTTTGAAACCAACTCAATCGTAAACCTATAGCCGCAGCAAAAGAATGTAACTCATCTTCTTGGTCCCCTATCAAATGGCAACCATGTTTATATGGCCATTTCGGACTTTTAAGAGTTGTTTGAATCGGATCAACGTATACAGCCATATCAGTCTCAATAACCCATACCCATTTTCAATTTTATTCAAGCCCCAATCCATTTTGGCTGTTATTTTGTCTTGCGCACCAATCGTTATAGAGCAATGCATATTTCTTTTCCGCGGCGATAGTAAGCGGCCCGCGAATGCCATCAATATGGCCCGTATAAAAACCGGCGTTGCGCAAAATCCGTTGCCTTTCGATAACAGAATAAAACCGGGCCGGGGCATCAGGGCTTTCAACCTGATGCTGTTCCGGCCCGGCGGAGGAGGTTGATGAAACGCTTCTGCACAGTTCGTACACGACCCAAAATGACAGGCTCATAATAATGCAGGTCAATATCAATTTCGTCGCCTGCTTTGCTTTGGCAGTTACTAATGATTGCATTGTTCATTCCTTTTTCAACTATGACTTGCACCGGGCAACACTATGTATCGTTCATCAGTTGCACATGTTTGCCTATTACTCCTTCATGCCTGACATAACCGGCGCGGACCGTCAAGATAACCAATTATGCCGCCGGCGCAAGTCGCGTTTCGCTCATAATGACAGAGGATGGATTTGAACCATCGACCTTCCGGGGAAATCTCCCGGTGCTCTAACCACTGAGCTACCCTGTCAAAACCGGACGGAGACGGCACTGCATGAGCTATTGTAACTAATCCACACCTGTGCGCTCCGCCCGACTCGTTATAGATGAAAAGACCAGCCGGTGGTACGCAGAAAGGAAGTGTCCAAAGTGCCCGGCTGGTCTCAAGGAATTTGATTCTTCTGCGTACCATATCATCACTATAACATTCGGCTCTCCTTTGTTCAACTGATATTTTGAAAATAATTGATTTTAGCAAGATAGTGATAAATACAGGCAAATAGAACAAGACATTCTACATCCAG
>CAZKYQ010000072.1:0-2698 GCA_964556975.1 uncultured Ignavibacteria bacterium | reverse complement strand
TACATCCAGAATTAGAGCCAAATAGCGCTAAAGCCAGTGCAGCACTACCTTTAAGACAAGATAATAAGCGAAATATCACTACGTCCCCATATTGCCCAAAGCACCCAAATTGCCTGCAAATTGCCTAAATTAAGGGAAGATTCTATATATATTTCATCCGCCGGAAGCAGGTATATCTATATTACGGTGACTTTTCTATCGCTTTCAATATGCTGGTAGTATTGGTTTTCTGTTCTACTCGCAACTCAGCTATGTCACGTTCTATATTCGCTAATTTTGTCTCAATCACAGCGATAGAGGTTGTATTGACTTTTGCTGGCAAGCAGCCTTCGGATTTCAATATATCTAAATCATGCGAGGTTTCATCGGTAAGATATGTATTATTGACCGCATAAGTGACCAGTGCGACCCCTATGACCAGTGCCGTGATTACCAGACTGATAATTGCGATATTCGTTCTCTTTTCACTTTTACTCACGTTGCATCTCCGTTATGTATAAAAATCCGGGGCTCTTGATTTCGTCCCAATCAAGCCTGTGGTTTGATAATGTATATCTACATAATGGATAAACGGATTTGAGGCTGTACCTGTAAGATTATTCGCGTCCATTTCTAAGGTGAGTTCTATCACGCCATCGGGTTCAAAGTCATCTCTATCAAATAGAGCGGTTGTTGCGCTGGCGGCTGATATAGTTATCCCTGTAAAATGCTGTTGATATTGATTCAGACCTGACCCGCCATCGTTTATATCAATACTTGAAAATAACGCAGTAATCGGCGTGGACGTAAATGATGAGCCGGATACTTGATTATGGCCTTTGGAATATATAGCGGTATATCTGAAATCTACAGTTCCACCGGTAGCGCCAACAGCATTTTGGCTCCAGTGAACATGAAGGTGTATATCCGTGCCTTTAACGTAATCGTGCGGAATATGATAGGTCAGGAATGCCTCATCGCCATTGGCAAATTGCCATGCGTTTACCACGCCATTATATGCCACCAAAGTGGGTTTTGTTGCGCCGGTGTTTTTGGAGAATTGGTCGCCTAATAAATCTGCGAAGCCAAAAGTTGGAGTTGTCTGGTCTACTTTTATGCCGTTGCCTGATGCTTTCTCAAAAATAAGGAATGCTGAACCCTTTGGCTTTATATCGCCAGTGTCTGTAATTTCCGTATAATTTGTTGCATCTCCCAGGAATGCCCCTTGCTGCATTTCCGCCACACCAGCGATTAATAAATTATCCCCGGAATCAGACGCATGATTAGGCTCGACTGTGCCTGTACTCAGGATATGGATGGCGTTTGTCAATACCCCTGGACTGCCTGGGCTAATACCCGCATAAATACCTATGACATGTTCGCTGTCAACAGAAGCAATTGTTCCATCGGCGACTGGCGCAATAGCCAGCGCCATAATAGTCATGCCCAAAACAGAACGTCTTTTTGTTTCAGTGTCTATCGCCAATTATAAACCAGTTATAAACTCATCTTTTGTAAATGTACTTCCATCGTCGCTTATTATAGATTTTACAAGACCTGTAGTGCCATCATCTTTCATCACAGTAATCAAGGTAGCTGTGGTAGTAATTTTATTTCTCCATGCCTCATAGAGATAATTTATTGCGTCCAGTACCGATGCAGTTGCGCTTGGGGCGCCTTGTGCGAGGTCTTGCATTGCTTTTGCCCATATCTCTGTGACGGCATCGCTATTTAGAGCGCTGGCTGTTATCGAATCGGCAGTTAGAGTCTTTGTATTGACATCTAACGTTGCAGACAAATCCTGAGCATCAGTTGAAATAAGTGCTTTGCCATCACTACCTACCAATAATGCAACATCGGTAGCCACGTCAGCACCTTGTGCATTTGTTACTGTCCCGGCCAAAATCGTATCAACGTCGGCGGGTAGATTGGTGGCTCCTAATTCAGCTAATCTGGCCTCAGTACAGACAGAGGCTAAAGCAGCACTGTCAGTACCCCGCATTGCAGCGCCATCAATGTTGACAACATCGGCAGCAATTGTATCCAGAATTGCATCCAACCGCCCGGCATCAATCCAATCCGTCAACGCACCCATTCTTGCTGCCGTAATCTCATTTGTATTTGCCAGTTTGGTATCAAGGTCAAGACCACCCGCATCACTAATCGGTAAACCACCAGCAGCGTCTGCGGCGGCATTAGGCAAAGCTGTTAAGGCGGCTCTAATCCCATCATTGAAGTCAATATCAGTCAATTGTACTTCCATCAATATGGGGGCCATATTTGCTGCCCCGCTCAAAGAAATAGTTATCCAGTCTGCGCTAGTAAATAAATCATTGTGGAAATGCAATTCATATATGCCCGTCACCATATTGGCAGGTGTGCCTATTCTGACTTGCGCGGCAGTAGTTGGCGCTTCATACGTACCCTCTGTGGTGACATTTTCATTAACAGACAATGCCACCCCCGTGCCATTACGTTTCAGATAACCGCCTGTGATACCAGAGGTTTGGTCCAGTGCACCAAGACCAGCGCCAGTTGTCGAGGATGAATCTGAAATAAAAACAGTCAGAATTACACTGGTTTCAGCTTTTTTAAGTATAAATTTCAATTGTCAATTCCTCCTGTTGTTCCGGGTCCTCTCAATATGCCTCCACCACCGCCCGCCTCGGCATCACTCATCGCCCCACGATTGGTTTTGAGAGGTCCGGAGTTTTTTGCA
>CAZKYQ010000071.1:0-12626 GCA_964556975.1 uncultured Ignavibacteria bacterium | reverse complement strand
AATAAATCGTTCGATCCCAATTATTTAACCTTGACTTGAAAGACGGTATCTACAACTCTGCCAACCCGTCATTCCCGAAATCTCTTATCGGGAATCCATTAGGGCTCAATATATTGAGCCCCTACTGGAATTTTGCGTCTTTTCGTAGGGTTTGATTAATCAAATCCCTACGGTACGTTATCATTATATTATTTCAAATATAGTAGTTTTAATGTGTTAGAGCTTTGGGGCGCTCTCGCTCTGGCGAAATAGATTCCGGACGCCTTATGAAGTTTATCATTTCGGATTAAAAAAGAAGTTGGAGAAAACAAAGAATAATGGACCCAAGTTACAGAAAGACCACCTTAATTTGGCTAAAAATCTGTCTTGACAATGGGGGGAAGTATACAGAGATATTTAATCTCGATACGTGATTTTAGAAATTTTCTCTCAAAACAGGTTTTTATGTTGAGATTTTCATCAAGATTAGGTTCAGAATAAAGTCTGTCTATTTGCTTAATTATCTTCATCTTCTCATCCTCAATCGATTTCAAAGTTGATTTTATAAGAGTATCATTGTCGGTTTTCAAATGAATTAAGCCGTTTGATTTTAATATCTGACGATAGATATTCAGATAAAAAGGGGATGTCAGTCTTTTTTTTGCTCGTCTTGGCGATGGAAATGGGTCCGGAAAAGTTATCCAGATTTCGTCAATTGAGCCTTGTTTTAATACATCGGCCAGAAGTTCAACGTCCATTCTGAAAAAAGCTGTGTTTTTGAGGCCGAGATCAATCGCCGCCTTTGCGCCTTTCCAGAGCCTGTTTCCCTTTCTTTCAACTCCGATAAAATTCCTATTAGGAAATCTCTTTGCCAGCTCAACCGTATATTCGCCCTTTCCGCAGGCCAATTCCAATGTAATGGGATTCGAGTTTCCGAAGAAATCCTCGGCATTAAAATTCCGCGCCTTCTCGACACCCTGAAAAACATTAAGCAGGTTGCCCAGATCGGCGAACCGTTTTAAATGATTGCGAGCCATTTGAAAAATTGGATGGAGCGTATTCAATACGCCCCTATGAGCTTAAACCGTCAACTTATCCATGAATGTCTTAATATTTGTATTTTCACAATTGAATATCATCTCACGCACCTCGTTCTGTCTTTCGGCAGAAAGTAGTTCGCCGGAAAGGGCGTTGAATTTGGCGCTGAGATCATCCATTGTCATCGGTTCGCGGAGATCGCCCTTGGGATATTCGAGATATTCGGAGAACTCCTTGCCTTCTTTGGTTTTGACGACTACTTTCGATGGTTGTTTAGCGGGGAACATCTTCTCGAATTCTAACGACGCATCGCCTTTAATTTTATCTATAACTTCCCATACGCGGGGGTCTTTCATTTTCTCATCCGAGAATGTGTTAGTAGTTATCCGGCGGTCAACTATGGCGGCGGCGATACAATATGGCAATGAGTGGTCGGCAGTCTCCCGGGATTCGGGACGATATTTATGCGAATCGAAAAGGATATCGCAGGCCCGGGCGATTGTTGTAACAATAACTTCTTCTATTTCATCATGTTTGATATCGTTGTTAATTATGGCTTTCAATGTTGCGGTGATATGCGTATGCGTCAAAGCCTCTGTCGGGAACGCCTTCATGCTGCATTCGAGAATTTTGTACTTATCGCCAAGCCCGCCGGTCAATTTTTCCAGGTCCCAATCCGGCCCGAAAACGTCCATGAAACCTTCCTTGCCCTCGAAAACCTCGGTTGTGCCGGAATAGCCCTTTTGCGCCATCAGGGCGGCAAACACGCCGGATTGCACAGACATGGGATCGACCGTGTTTTTCATCATGGTCAGCTTGCCTGCGGTAGGACAACCTATGGTGTGGTTGTGCGAGCCATTGATGCCGATGGCGTGAGTCATCTGGTCAACATCCAGACCCAGCAGTTTACCAGCGACGATTGGCGAGACGAACTGCGTAATAGTGGCGTGATGCCATTTGCGTTCCCGCACGCCCGGCACGGCGAACTCGCAAAGCCGCTGCTCGAACTCATACGCCAAAACTATCGCTACGATGACTTCTTTCATGCTCGATCCCATCATTTCCCCCACATTCAAGGCGACAGGAATCAGGTCGGACGGATGCGAGGGATCTTCTTTCCAGTAGATATCATTAAAATCAAGAGCTCGGATCATAAGCGAGTTGACTAAAGTGGCGTTGACCGCAGGAATCTTATCGCCAAAACCGATCACGGTTGCCTCTCCCTTGCCGGCCATATCTTTGTAGATATCCCGTAGAATATTGACGTCTTTGGTATGATAGCCACCGTAGGCACAGCCGATAGAATCGTAGAGATATCGTTTTACCTCGTTGATCACGTCGTCGGGCAGGTCGTCATATTTTAGGTTTACCGCGAACTCGGAAATTTGCTGAGAAATTGATTTTGACATTTTAATTCCCTTTTGTAGGTCGACAGTTTATCTGCCGACACAATGCCGCGGGCAGATGAACTACCCGCCTACAATTTTATTCCCTTTATCCATAGGGGTTTGATTAATCAAACCCCTACAATTTCGCTCCTAATTATTGATATTTTTACCCGGAAAGCAAGGGAGAAATGGTTGGGGATAGGATTTGGGTATCAGGATTTAATCGGGAGCCGGGGCTCCCGACCTGCAAATTGCGAAATTATTATGCGGCTTTCTTTTGCGGGAGCATATAATACCCGAACGTGACGGCAAAAAACAGGTAGATGAACACTACCCCCCATCCAAGCACGTTCATGACACCCGAAAGCTGTAAAATCAGCATGGCGATAAAGGCAACGGCGTCATAAACAAACAGGTTGATTATAATGGCCCGCCGCGCGACAGAATCTTCGGCGTTTCTGGCGAACCAGGTGAGCATTAGAACGCCCATCAGGGCGGCGCCGTATTCTCTGGCCGTTATGGCGGCTCCGGGACCGTAAGAACTGCCCAGCATCACCAGCAATGGCCCGGGAACAAACAGAAGCAACAATCCGAAAACAAGACAGACAACAGCTTTGATGATCATCAAAGTCTTTAATCCCATCACGTACCTCCTTCATAATGGGTAAGCTATGTTAATATATTTATAAGGGTGGTGATTTTAGATGTCCAGTAAATATTTCGGGAGCGCGAGGCTGCTGACTTACTATAATGATTTTGCCTGCGCGAGAGTGACAGTTATACGCGATAATTCTAAATCGATTTTAGGCGTTGGATAGCTTGATGGCTTTGGTACGAATCTGTATTCGTTTAACGCCATTCCAGATATTGTGCTCGATTATATATACCATGTCAATCATCATGGGCCGATAATTGAGCTTTTGCAAGAAATCGCCCTGATTGAAACCAATACAATCCAAGGTTCTATCCCCTTTACGGATTTTGAATTTGAGATGTTTTTTCCCCACAATGTGGGGGGATCCAATTATCTCGCATCTGTTGGAAACAAAAACGGGCCGCATATTCTGGGGCCCGAATGGGGCGAATTTTTCAAAAATATTAAGGAGATCATCGTTAATATATTCTATATCAAGTTCGGCGTCTATATCGAGTTTGGGAACGAGCTCTTCGTCAGTGAGCATTTGAGTCGAAATATCATTAAGGCGCCGTTTGAAGGAATCTATTCTATCAGGAGCAATCGAAAGTCCGGCGGCATACTTATGTCCTCCAAACCCAAGCAAATCGGATTCGCAATGTTTTAGCGCGTTATAAAGATGAAACCCCGGAATCGAACGGGCGGAGCCTTTACCCTCCTCGCCATCGATAGCAATCATAACAGTTGGTTTATGAAAACGTTCTACCAATCTCGAGGCGACAATACCTATGACACCCTGATGCCATCCTCGAGAGGCCAGTACGATAGCTTTATCTTTTTCGAGATCAATTTTCTCGTGCAACTGTTCCAGAGCTTCATTCAATGTTTTTTCGTCAATATCTTTGCGGCGCTTATTTTCAGCATTTAGTATTTTTGCGATTCTCGATGCCTGGCTTTCGTCGCGGGTCGTCAAAAGCTTAATTGCCTGCTCGGCAGATCCCAGCCTGCCTATAGCGTTAATTCTGGGCGCAAGAATAAACACCACCTGACCTGTGCCGATTCTTTGTCCAATTAGCCCTGAAATAAAAATCAGAGATTTTAATCCCGACTTTGTAGTCCTGGCAATCTGATCGAGGCCGAATTTTGTAAGTATTCTATTTTCTCCGATCATGGGCACAATATCCGCCGCCGTACCAAGCGCTACAAGGTCGAGATGTTCCTCCAACTCGGCTTCATCCTGGCCTAATACTCTATAAAGCGCCTGGGCGAATTTATATGCCACCCCAACAGCCGAAAGATCAAAACCCGGATTGTCCTCGCCATCAACTTTGGGATTTACAATTGCCACCGCTTCCGGTATCTTGCCGCCCGGCTCGTGATGATCTGTAATAATGCAGTCGATGCCTTTATTCTTTGCAACTTCAACTTCTTCCACAGCCGTAATTCCGCAATCGACTGAAATCAAAAGATTTATATTGCGTTTCTCCGCTTCCAGAAGGCCGTCTTCCGAAATCCCATAACCTTCCACCAGCCTATTGGGCAGATAATAAGATACATTGGCGCCAAGTCTGTTCAAAACGAGAAACATCAAGGAAGCACTTGTAATGCCATCCACATCATAATCGCCGTATATCATTATTTTTTCATTTTTCTTCAGAGCTTGAATAACACGGGCAATGGCCTTATCCATGCCGGATATTAAAAATGGATCAAAAAGATCTTTTAATGAAGGCTTAAGGAATTTCTTTGCCGCTTCCAATGTATCCGAACTACGGTTTGCAAGAATCGATGTCGCAATTGTCGGCAAACCTAAACCATCGGAAAGCTGTTGTACTAAATGTCTCTCAGGCTGTGATTTTACAACCCATTTAAGCTCCATTTATTTCTCCAAACTTTTAACTTCTAAGTAAAGCAGGCCTGTAAGCCGAGTTCTGTACCCTTGCGGATAGCGGCCATCTATCTGGTCCTGATGTTGCCACCAGGATCATGCGGCCTACCCGGGGATCAATCGAAACGGGCAGTCTCTTTCCCCTGCTTGGCCTTTCTTTCGGATGGGGCTTGCCATGCGGTCCCTCTTTCGACGAACCCGGTGGTCTCTTAAACCGCCTTTTCACCCTTACCCCAAAAAATCAGGGCGGTATTTTTTCTGTGGCGCTTTCCGTGGCTTTCGCCTTTCGGCAAAAGCCCCCTCGTGTTACGAGGCATCCTCGCCCTTTAAAGCTCGGACTTTCCTCTCTCCCGTATAACAGGGAGAGCGGCCGCCCGGCCTGCTTAAAAAATCCAATCCGTGATCTTAATAAAAAGACCTTATCGTAAATCCCAAAGCCTAATCAAAACTAACTTTGGGCAATTCCTTCTCAGTTTCAGGAACGTCGAAAAATTCTTTCTTTTCGTAACCAACATACCCGGCGATTATATTGGATGGAAATACTCTTATGGCCGTATTGAAATTTCTGACGGCCTGGTTATACCGGGTCCTCGCGGTCGCGATTCTATTTTCGGTTCCGGAAAGCTCGTCCTGCAATTTTAAAAAACCTTCATTCGCTTTTAACTGCGGATAATTTTCCGCAATTGCCAAAAGCCGGCCCAAAAAACCGCTTAATTGGTTTGCGGCCCCCATTTTTTCGGGAATGGTCGCCGCTCCCGCAAGCTTTGAACGGGCATTAGCAATATTCTCAAACAGTTCTTTTTCGTGAGTAGCATAACCTTTGACTGTCTCAACTAAATTGGGAATCAAATCGCTTCTGCGTTTCAGATGGTTATCAATTTCAGCCCATTTTTCATTAACGGCAACATCCATTCGGGCTAAAGAGTTGTATTTGGAAATCCCGACAGCAATTATTATCAGGATTATCGCAAAAAATATTATTAAAACCCAAGCCCCTTTAGAAATAGTCAAATTATCCCCTTTTTGTATTTACTTTATTTCCTGCGTAAATTTCCCTTCGAATCCTCATTACAAAAAGTAGAATATACTTGAGCCAAACCACTTTGTCAAACTTTACTTAAAACCAAAATTATTTAAACCATATTGGCCTGCCGAAAAGAACCTTCCCCAAGTTATTGAAACACAAATAGATATCTTTTTCCGGCGCCATGCAGTTTTACTGTGTTGAAATAATAACAAGTATAAGTTATATTTAATATTGATTATGAAAAGACTAATGGCGTATTTGGTTCAAAAATGGCAGGTAAGTTGAAACACAAAAACAAGTTGCGGGATAAATTAGAGCGGGATATTCTTCCCTTTGTATCCAAGCCCGCCCGTTATATCGGGAATGAGCATAACTCCATTATTAAACATCATTCCAAAGGGATGTTGAAAATTGCCCTGTGTTTTCCTGAAATGTACGAAATCGGCATGCCCTATCTTGGGATGAGAATTTTATATCATTTGATAAATTCCCGCAATGATTGTTTAGCTGAAAGAGGGTTCATGGTCTGGCCGGATATGGAAGAAAAATTAAAAGAATCCGGTGTTCCCCTATTCTCTATAGAATCCTCCACACCCCTTAAAGATTTTCATGTTTTAGGATTTCACTTTGCTTATGAGATGACTTACACAACGGCCGTAGCCATGCTGGAATTATCCGGGCTTTCGCCGTTTTCCAAAGATAGAAAAGACTCTGATCCGATAGTAATCGCTGGAGGCCCTTCGGCATTAAATCCCGAGCCTATGGCTGATTTTATAGACGCGTTTTTTATCGGAGACGCTGAAGAGGCAATTTTTGAAATCATTGACACTATTAAAGATTCAAAAAAAATCGGCGGCGACAAAGAAAATCTGCTTTTGAAACTCTCTGAAATTTCAGGGATATACGTTCCGCGGTTTTACAAGCCGATTTACAATGTCAATGGCGTTTTTGAGAGCATTGAAAAGCTAAAAAGTAATTTTCCCGACAAAATCAAGGTAAGGTCGGTCTCAGAATTGAAAGACAAATATTATCCCTCGAAACCTATTATTCCCTACATAGAAACCAGCCAGGATCATTTGACGATAGAGATCATGAGAGGATGTGTCAGAGGATGCAGGTTCTGCCAGGCCGGCTATCAATACAGGCCCCGGCGGCAAAGAGATGTTTCCTCTATTAAATCTGAAATTCTTTCTTCTATTCCGGAAAGCGGGTATGATAGTCTGACTTTATTGTCCCTGTCATCGACAGATTATGGAAAACTAGACGAGCTTTTGGATGGTATATGTCCTCAATTGGCTGACAAAAAGATTTCGCTGTCCCTGCCATCATTGCGTCCCGAAACTATCAGTTCAAATCTTCTCAATTATCTCTCGGCGACGAGAAAATCAGGACTTACACTCGCGCCGGAGGCGGGAACTGAAAGGCTGCGCAAATCAGCCGGAAAAGATATTTCTGACGACCAGATATTCTCGGCGCTTGAAACAGCTATCAGCGCCGGATGGCAAACTGTAAAACTTTATTTTATGATTGGTCTTCCCGGTGAGACCTCGGATGATATTGAAGGTATTGCGGCAATTTTAAGGAAAATATCATATATGGCCCGTCAAGGTTCCGGCAGAGTCAATCTGAATGTTTCAATTTCGCCATTTTGCCCGAAGTCCCATACTCCATGGCAATGGGAAAAGCAGTCATCAAACGAAGACTTGGAAAAAAAGATCGAAAAACTAAGAAAGCGGATTAAGAAATCGAACATTAAGCTAAGTTTCCGCAATCTTGATTTAACTTTTATAGAAGGAGCGATAGGGCGAGGCGACCGAAGGGTAGGCGAAGTGATTTATAAGGCTTATCAAAATGGATCGCGCCTTGATGGATGGTCGGAACATTTTGAGGCCAAAAGATGGTATGACGCGTTTAGCGAATCCGGAATTGATATTAATTCCTATACCGGCCAGATTGATTTGGACGCTCCCCTTCCCTGGGACCATATAGAAAAAGGTATTTCAAAGGAATTTTTGAAGAAAGAAAATCTCGACTCAAAAAACGAGATACCTCCGAAAACTGCTTTTTCAAAAAAAGCCGCGGAACAAGAGACTCCCATTACGGACGGCGGTTTCGGCAGGCGGACAAGGCGCACGGCAAAGCACGCCTCTGCGCCCAAAGGAACCTATCGCATGAGGGTCCGTTATTCAATCGGCCGGGAACTTCGTTTTCTGTCGCATCTGGATAATATGAGGACAATTTTCAGGGCAATCAGGCGCAGTGAAATTCCAGTCGCCTTTAGCGAAGGATTCAACCCGCATTTGAAGGTTTCATTCGGACCGCCTCTGCCCGTTGGGCATACATCGGAAGCGGAGTATTTCGACCTTGTGCTCACTCAACCATATCGGGAGGAATTCATTACAAATTTCAATAATGCCTTGCCGGAATATTTTCAGCTAACCGGACATAAATATTTCTTCGCAAAACCGGGTTCGCTGGTAAAACAGTTAAATCTGGCGATTTATGAAATTCCTTTTATAAATGGTATCCCTTACGATGAGCAAAGAATAAATAAATTGCTGAATGAAAAACAATTAATTGTTCAAAGGTCCCGCGCGGACATTACAAAAGATATCGAGGCCGGTAAGTTTATAGAAAATCTAAAACTTGAGAGTGATAAACTTGTAGCCGAAATCCTTCAAACCCCCGACGGCCACATAAAACCGGATGAAGTACTGATATTCGGCCTTGGTATTGATCAAAATCTTGTAAAATCAATGACAATTCATCGTAAAAACCAATTCAATAAATTTGGCGGACGCCGAATCGAGCCGTTGGATTTAGTTTGAAAACAAAAGGCTCTATTTCCCGCAAGATCGCCTTAAGAGCATTGATAAATTATAGTAAGGCGCCTAATGAGCCGGCGATAATTCTTAACGATCTGGTATCGGCTGAAATTTCGGGACAAGACCTTTCGTTGGCATGGGAAATGACGATGGGGTCGATCCGATATAAAAAAAGACTGGATTTTATAGCGCAAAAATATATCAAAGCGCCGATAGAAAAACAAAAGATTGAAGTTCTGTCCGCCATAAGGCTTGGCATCTATCAAATCACAATAATGTCGGCTATTCCGGATTACGCCGCTGTGGATGATACGGTCAGCGCCGCGAAAACCGTAGTTTCCAAAAGAGAATCAGGTTTTATCAACGCGGTTCTTCGCGCTGTTTTGAGGGAACCCGATAAGGTCAAATACCCGGACAGAGAAAAAGAACCCATAACATTCTTATCGATTTATTATTCTTATCCCGAATGGCTGGTTAAGCGCTGGCTGGGAAGGTTTGGAATTGATGATGCCGAAAAGTTGCTCATTGAAGGGAATAATCGCCCAAAGACATGCTTTAAAATTGTCGAAACAAAAATCGACTGGAAATCGCTCTTAGATGAACTTGAACAATCGGATATTGAATTTGATGAAGGCCGATATTTTCCTGATTTCTTTTCTACAACGAGCGGCCGAAAAACCATGAGTTTGAAATCATTTGAAAATGGCTCGCTGATAGTTCAGGATGAATCGCAGGGAATTCCGCTATATCTGCTTGATCCCCCTTTAGGCACGCATGTACTCGATTTATGCGCCGCGCCGGGCGGCAAGACAATAGCGATTGCCGACAAAGTTGGAAGCAATGGGAAAGTCACCGCTGTAGATTTCAAGAAAAATAAGCTTTCCGATCTTGCGGATAATGTAAAACGGACCGGCTTTAAAAGCATCGGAATAATTAATAACGATATTTTGGATTACGCGCCGGATTTAAAATATAAATATATTCTTCTGGACGTTCCCTGCAGCGGGTTGGGAACTATTTCAAATAACGCTGATTTAAGATGGACTAAATCGGAAAATGATATTATGGTTCTTTCTAAAATGCAGATTAAACTACTTGAAAAGGCATCGGAATTTTTAGCTGACGACGGGGTAATTGTTTATTCGACCTGTACTACTGAATCTGAAGAAATTGAGGATGTTGTTAAAACATTTGTTAAAAGCAATCCCGAATTCAAGTTGGAGGATGGAAACTCATCTTCCCTTGAACCGTTTAAAACAGAAACCGGAATTTATCGAAGCTGGCCGCACAAGCATGGAATTGGCGGAGGAGGGTTCGCAAGATTAAGAAAATCAAAATAAAATTTGATAAAGAGAATATTCTTGGAGCGGGAATTTCTCTCGCTGTATTTGGCGCCGGCATGATTTTTCTGATACTAATCCTGAATTTTATCATTATGCCATTAATCGCCAAAGAAGGTTCTGAGACAAGAGTCCCGGACGTAACAAGGCTATCACTTAGGGCCGCCGAAGCCAAACTGAGTGATAACGGACTGGGTTTTATTCAAGGCTCGGAGGAATTTGACCCGGAACTGCCGATGGGGGCGATAATCAGCCAGAGGCCGGAAGGCGGCTCGATTGTAAAAAAAGGACGGCGAGTAATTTTTACGATAAGCAAAGGTTCGGCATCGGCCACAGTGCCGAAGCTTGAGGGTTTCTCGCTGCGCGAGGCGCGTTTCTTACTGGAAAAAGAGGGACTTCAACCCGGCGACATAATATGGCTTGTTGATGAGGGAAAACCCGACGGCGTGATTCTTGGCTCGGCGCCACTCGAAGGCTCAGTTATGAAGCTAAACGCCGAAGTCCAGCTTATGGTTAACCGGCGGGACGCCGGCCAGCTTGTGGCTGTGCCCGACTTCAACGGGATGGACCTCGAGTCAGCGCATCTGTTAGCGGAGGAAAATTTCCTCTTAGTTGGCAAACTTGGTTATGAAATCGACAATAATCTCTTACCGGAAACGGTTATTTTTCAAACTATTCCCGCTGGTGATAAAGTTAAAAAATGGACCGTAATCGATCTTACGGTTACAATCATGGAATAACAATGCCTGAAATTAAAGTAGCGCCTTCTATTTTATCCGCCGATATTCTTCATCTTGAAGACGAGATAAGGGCAATAGAAAAAGCAGGCGCGGACCTGATTCATATCGATATTATGGACGGCCATTTTGTGCCAAATCTTACTTATGGGCCGAGTCTTGTTAAAGCATTGAGGACAATTACTGATCTACCGCTTGATGTACATCTGATGATAGACAATCCGCAGGTTTACATAGAACATTTCGCTAAAGCGGGGGCGGATAATATCACGGTGCATGCCGAGGCAAGCGCCCCTATCCCCCGGCTTCATGAGATTGTGAAAAGTCTCGGAGTTGAGTTCGGAGTAAGTATTAAACCTGATAGCTCGCTTGATTTGATAACCGATTATCTCGATTTATTGGATATGCTTCTTATAATGACAGTCTACCCAGGTTTCGGCGGGCAAGAGTTTATCGTATCCACTATACCGACAATAAGAGAAGCTGCGCGATTGAAAGCTGAAAACGGTCATAGATATCAAATTGAAGTTGACGGCGGCCTTAACGGCAAAACGGTCAAAACAGCCGTGTCCGCCGGCGCGACAGTGATTGTGGCGGGGAGTTATATCTTCGGAGCAAGTGATTATGGAAAGGCAATTAAATCGTTGAGATTATGAGAAATCTGGCTTTCATAATCTATTTGGGCCACGGATAGGGATTCCAGATCGCACGATGAAAACTGCCATCAAACAGGCGCTTGACATCCAAAATATATTTATGTTGAGAAATGGGCGTAAAAAGAAAGGAAAAGAATGAGCACACTTTCGGCAACCGAAAACAAAATCTTAATGACTCAAGCCCGTGAATCACTTAAGGGCAAATGGGGATTAGCAATTGGCACACTCGTTGTTTACATATTGATCCTTGTACCAATCCAACTTATCCCCTTTGGCGGTTTTATTTCTTTATTCATAACAGGGCCGTTCGCTGTAGGCATAGCGATTTTCGCCTTAGCTCTTTCCAGAAGCCAGGATCCAAAACTTTCACAGGTTTTCCAAGGTTTTCAGAAATTCTGGGTCGCGTTAGGCGCTTACCTTCTTCAGTTAATCTTTGTATTATTATGGTCAATTTTACTGATTGTCCCGGGAATAATCGCCGCAATATCGTACTCTCAAACATATTATATTATAGCGGAAGACGATTCAATCGGACCATTGCAGGCTATTACTAAAAGCAAACGAATGATGATGGGAAACAAATGGAAGTATTTTTGCCTATCCTTTCGTTTTATAGGTTGGGAATTATTGTGTATTCTCTCGTTAGGTATAGGTTTTTTATGGCTGGCCCCCTATATGTTGGTGAGTTTCGCGAAATTCTATGATGACATACCAAAAGTAGAAACAGAAGTCGAAGTTGAAGAAATTGCCGAATAGCCTCGTCATCAATACAAACCGAAAAGCGATCAATAACACCAGTGCTGTTAGGCCGCCTGATCCGAACATTCAAGTATAATAAAATCTAAGAGGAAAGATACAGGGTCAAGCCCACTAGGGCATAATCTGTTCCTCTTCCGCAACATCATTGGTTCTATAAATAAGCACAACTGTACAATAAGCAATGAGGAGAACGAGCGGTTGAGTTGGTTGGCAGACGAGGACGTCCGCCATGCACGAAATAGCCACCAAGCAGGCGCTTGGCAACCAGAAGGGTTTGTCATTCCCGAATCTCCGATCGGCGATCCAGAATCACTGCCATCTTATATATCCCAGATCAAGTACGACATGCTTTGTT
>CAZKYQ010000070.1:0-12856 GCA_964556975.1 uncultured Ignavibacteria bacterium | reverse complement strand
CCAGGACACCGCCCTTTCACGGCGGCGACAGGGGTTCAAATCCCCTTGGGGACGCCATCTTATTTTCCTTGTAAGTTATATTGGCTCATAACGATATTTGGTTTGTTTTCAGGGGATTGCGAAAGTCTCAATGTCAAGTGTTCTTAGTATAGCTATCATAAACTTAAACTGTATTATCGTGCGACACCTAATTTGGCAAATTCGGAAAATATTAAAAAAATTATTGCGAATTATGGAATATAATTTATATTTAATTTGTTGACTTCTGTAAATGGCGCAAGCAGGAAAACTTAAAAAGGAGATTAAATGAAAAAGATCGTTATCTTTTTAACTTGCCTGGTATTTATGGCGCCGTCAGCTTGGGCTGGCTGGACCGGCGCTGTTGCTGACCAAAATATTAGTCAGAACACAGGCAACTCGTGGAAAGCCTGGTACACCAGAGTTGCGTATAACCCATTCTATGACAATCTCTTAGCGATATGGGTCCAGGACACAACCTATGTTCCTTATTCAAGTACCAAAGAAGTAGCCTTTTCGATTTCGACTGATTTCGGAGTAACGTGGGGTGGCACATCGGGAGATAGCCTTCTAAGCGCCAACGATTTACAAAGCGTTTCAACCTCTGGAACAAGACCGTTAGGTTTAGATATCGATAGTCAGGGAAGAGTCTATGTCGTTTGGGCTGAGGCATATACTGATAGCTCCGAGATTATGATATCGATTTCGGATGACGGAGGACATACGTGGTCAGGCACAGGCGGTGATATCGCTATTAGCTATAGGGGAGACGATAATAATGACGCTTATAAACCGGCAATTGCGATTGACAATAATGATAATCTTCATGTAGTATGGCACGAAAAACAGAGTTACAATATGGCCGAAATCATGTACGCAAAATCAGTTGACGGCGGTCTTAACTGGTCTTGTGCCGACAGCAACAGGGTTATCTCATTTCCGGATTCTGCGGCGGCTTTCAATGCGGATATCGCCATAGCGCCTAACAACGATATCTATGTTGTTTGGCAAGAAAGAGATGATCCAACTAACTCACTCAGCAACAGAATATTTTATGGGAAATCCACCGATGGCGGCCAGACCTTTAATTCCGAAACCGCAGATAATCCGATTGGCGAAATAATAAGGTCTTCTACAGATGCCAGTATAAAAATCGACTTATCAGGAAATATACATGTTGTTTGGCGCGGCACAAGAGCAACATCAAGTCCGTTTTATTATGATGTCTATTATACCGGTTCTACCGATAACGGCGCCACCTGGAGCGGCCTAACAAGCGCGATTATGGTTGATTTCGGTACGGAAGATTTATCGGGCGCTTATTATCCTTCCCTTGCCGTTACCACCAATGGAAATTTGGCCTGCGTGTGGAATGAAACTCCTATCAATTTTAACGGCAGTGAGATCTGGGCCAGCTATTCTTTCAATGGAGGAGCAACATGGACGGGAAACGATGAACCGGAATTAATAAGTTTTCCTGCTGACCACCCCGCATATCGCGCCCATGTCTTTGCCGGAATCGGCGACACGCTTCACGTTGTCTGGAATGAAGGAATCACAACAAACGGCTATTATGATATTCATTACTCCAAAGGCGATACGTTGGCTGTTAGCGGCGGGGGCGGATGCGATTATGTTGTCGGCGATGTCAATGGCAGTGATACGTACAATGGCTTGGATATTACTTATGGAGTTGCCTTCTTTAAGGGCGGCGCCAATCCACAATGCGCGCCTTGCGCGCCATGTCCGGATTGGAATTATTGCGGCGATGTTAATGGCAGCTGCAGCTACAATGGCCTTGATATTACCTACGGAGTTGCATACTTCAAAGGCGGTGCTTTACCAATACCATGCTCCGATTGCCCTCCAATTGGCTGAACTTAAGCTAAATTATTTATTTTAAAGGGCGGATTATCCGCCCTTTTTTAATGTAAATATATGAATGCAATTATGAACATTTTTATATTGTGCAAATATTCGCTCAATTTTAAATTCCGCATTGGGATTTAAAAAATTGTTGCTTAATCAGCCATAATTATTACATTTAATTAAGTAACTCAGGAGGCAGGCTGATGTCTTGGGGAAGTAACCAAAAAAGAATCATATTTGTCGGGCAATTTGTTGAACCTAAAATTCGTTTTGCTCGTAGTTTGAAAAGGATTGAAGGAATTAATTCTAATTGGTTGATTGATGTACCGCTGGAGGAAATTTAATGAGAACTATCTTTTTATTAGTTTTGTATGCATCGCTTGCTTTCGCCTCGCCCGAAATCGGTTTTGATACCGAACTCTTGAAATTCGGATATATATCAGAGGGCGGGGAGAATTCCAGGCCTCTGGGAGTTGCAAACGATGGAACTTCCGATCTTATAATAAGTTCTGTAGAAATGCCTGACCCTGCGTTTTCGCTGACCGCGCCTTCGCTGCCTATCACCATAGCGCCGGGCGAAAGTGAACTGTTTCTGTTTCGTTTTCAACCGGAAACAATTGGATCTTTCAATGGAAATACTATTTTTTATTCTAATGATCCGGTTACTCCTAATGCCTCTCTTTCCTGTGAGGCCGAAGGGATTATGGTTTTTACTCCGGGGCAAACTATCTGGAGTTACCAAGGCGTGGAAAATGTCGTAACTTGCACGGCTTTCGACGATATTAATGAAGACGGGATACCTGAAGTGGTGGCCGAATCATACGACGCCGGCGCGCCGCAACAGGACCATCTTTTCTGCATCTCCGGTTCCGGCAATCAAAATGGAGTGGTAATCTGGTCGGCAAGACCGATGGGCGGGCCTTCCAACTCGGGAGGATATGGAGACAATTGCCTGAAACCAACCGAAGATCTCAACGGCAACGGCACTAAAGATTTGATTTATGGGACTGCCTGGGGAAGCAGAACTATTTTCACTCTTGAAGGTTCCACAGGTCAAACCATTTGGTCATACGACACCTATGCCAATCCGCCGTCCGGCTGGATTTATGCAGTAAACCCAATTGATGATCTTAACGGGGATAGCATTCCCGAAGTCCTTGCCGGCGCGGGTTCATATTCAGATGCTGGTTTTTGCTTTGATGGAGCTACCGGGGCCGTATTATTTAAAAAACAGGCATACGACGTCATTTACGGCGCGATAGCGCTTAACGATGTGAATGATGACAATGTCCCGGACGCAGTATTTGGCGCCGGTGACAATGACGATAGGGTCTATTGCGTTTCGGGAGCGTCAAACGGTTCCGCCCTGCCGATATGGACATTTTCCACTGGCGGTACGGCATATTCAATCGATAAAATCTCTGATATTGATAATGACGGGTACGATGATGTTATAGCGGGAACATGGTATAACAACCATAAGATATTTGCTCTTTCAGGACATTCAACCGGCGCCGGCGATACCATTTGGACATCAAGCGTTGGGTATCCTGTAATGAAAATTGTCGTTTGTGAAGATTTAAATAATGACGGATTTGAAGATATTTTAGTGGCGTCATGGAGCAGTTATGCCGAAGCGATCTCGGGGCGCGACGGCTCATCGATCTGGCGTTATTTCTGCGGGGATGACGTCTGGGCTATTTATTGGGCGCATGATGTAACCGGCGATGGAATCCCTGACGCTGCAGTCGGTTCATTTACCGGAAGCGTTTACCTGATCAATGGAGCCTCCGGCGCTTTAATTTGGCAAGCCCCCAGCGAAGCAAAGATTTTCACTGTCCGGCCCATAAAAGATGTAAACGGCGACGGTTATGATGACATAATCGCCGGACAGCAGATGCTGGGAGGTTCCGGCGGAAGGTTCTTTGTGATTTCGGGAGGGACCGTGGATCAGACTTCCATTGATGAAAACCCGGAAATTATCCCGAAAAATTTGCAAATATTATCGAACTACCCGAACCCTTTCAACGCTACTACTACTATCTCATTTGTTCTTCAAAGTTCCTCAGAAGTATCTTTGGAAATTTATAATATCAGCGGGCAACGAATAAGAACTCTTATTAGTGGAAATAAAGAAGCAGGGGAGCATAATATTATTTGGAATGGAAAAGACGAAACCGGGAACGAAGTGTCAACGGGGGTTTACTTTTATAAATTAAGTGCCGGTGACTTGCAAGAAACCCGGAAAATGACTTTGATAAAGTAACAAGAAATTACTTAATGGATTTAATGGGTCTATTTATGGAGATGCTAATCTTTTCTTGGAAAGAGGCAAATATTGCTTGACACTTTTTGAAAATATAGTATTTTTTAATAATGGATACGCGGTGTTTTGATTATTCTTCTTGTTAAATGCATTGCGTGCATAACTTCTTGGATTTGTGATAAAATGACAACTTAAGAGCATGAATGTTAGTTGCAAACGCAGAGTTGAGCATAATTTTAAATGATATCTTAAACCAGGAGGTGAGATAGAAAAAAACTCGTATTTTTCTTAATTAACCTAAATCGTAAAAAATGGGAATCAGGAATTTTCGTGTAATTTATTTTAAAGCGTTTTCTTTTTTCGGAGGAAAAAGCATGAAGAAATATTTAGCTGTAATTTTAATTATTATGTTGCCGCTTACTTGGGTTTGGGCGGCCGGAGAGGTTACGAAAAATGTAGTCTCTCCGGACCAGCAGGAAGCCGAATGGCAACCTGTTTACGGTGAAAAGGGCGAGCTTCTTAATCCGCCTCCAGCCGTTCAAATGTACCGCAGCACGGAACCCGGAGAGCTCAATCCCCCGGTAATCTCTACCGTTCTTCTTAGCGAAGATTTCGAGGATGCCGGGTGGGGCGATCCTGATAATCCGCCGCCTGGTTGGGCAGTTTCCGATAGCGGCGGAGAAGGTACTCAATGCTGGCACCTGCAAGATTGGTTTAAGAATTACTATACCACCTGGGCAGATACTAATGCCCGTATATATTATTCCGGCGGGTACACAGAAATCAATTTTGACGAATGGATGATCTCTCCCGCAATAATCCTTCCCGGCGGAGCGACCGCTTGCTCGCTGACATGGAAGAATTACTACAACGATGACGGCGCGGGCAAAGACACCGCCTACGTTAAGATCACTACCGACGGAGGCTCAAACTGGACCAATCTGGTCGTCTGGGATCAAGACCACACGACCAGTCCCTATCTCGAAACTCTCGATATCACAGCTTATGCCGGAAACACTGTACAAATAGCGTATGTTTTACAATGTAATACCGGCTCACACTTAGACATTTACGAATGGAAAATCGATAAGGTCAATATATGGGCGGACGCCGCGAACCTTCTCAATGAAGAGTTCAATAACTGGGGCCCCGGGGGTGACAATCCGCCTGCGGGCTGGACAATTATTGATAACGGAACTCCAAAACCTGCCCAGGGAGTCTGGAACTACAACGACTGGCATGATTACACTCGCTGGGGCTCCAAAACTGCTCGTATTTATTATACGAGCACCTATGCGGAATACCAGGACGAGTGGATGATAAGCCCTGACTTTACTATCAGTTCAGCGGCTATATGCTCGTTGAGCATGGTCGAACGCTACTATCACTCTACAGCAACTACGCCGCGATATTTTAACGAGGATGATCATGGGTACATCCTGATTACCACAAATGGCGGTACATCATGGAACACAGTATACGACAATGACTCTACCAAGGGAAGTACCAGTACAGCAGTAACTTTTGCGTACGATCTGTCTTCCTATGCGGGCAATACCTGTAAATTAGCTTTTAATTTCGTCAATTCGGCCAGTGGCTATGATTACTGGAACTTTGACGATATTCTTGTTACCGAGCAAATATTAATCGCTGATGATGTAACCACAGCGGCGATTAACTCTCCTACTGTCGGAATTTCAGGCTATAGCCATAATGTTTCGGCGAAGGTTGTCAATCTTGGCACCAACACCGCGACTTTCCAGGATTCTGTAGTCATCGATAAGCTGAATAAGGCGACTTATTTCTTTGAGGACTTCAGCAATCCTCAGGGTTGGACAGGCGCGAGCCCACCAGTTAATGTTGCCGGAACATGGGCAGTAATTGACAGTGGAGACGAAGTTACCCCTGTCTGGAATAACAACGATTGGCACGCTTATTATTATTCCACCTGGAGTGACACAATTGCCAGGGTCTATTACTCGCCTATTGAAAATCAGAACGAATGGTTGATTACGCCATCTCTGGACTTTACTGGTCAATCGAATCTGCATCTGACTTTCAAACAGTTCTACAATGATTATTCCGGGCCCACCGATACTGGTTTCGTTTTTGGTACAGCCAATAGCTGGGCTACGGTAGAAACTTTGGCAGTATACGCAGGCGCTGATCAAGGTTCCTCTTCTTCACCTGATTTCCCGGATTTTGATATTTCATCCTGGGCAGATAACCAGTCAGCCGTGCAGATTGCTTTTAATTATAAAGCAAACGACGAGTTTTATTGGTATCTGGACAAGGTCGAGGTTTATGCTACGCTTGCTCCTACCCAGGATTATGTCAGCGGCGAATCCGTTGTAGCCCTTGCGTCGTTGGAAACTCGCGACATAGACTATGCGGCCACATGGGATAATCCGACGGCCGGAGATTACCAGGTAACATCCTGGACCAATCTTGGCGCTGACGGCGATAATTCCAATGATACTATGTCAGCTAATCTCACAGTTTATGAACATGTTGAAACCGGCGGCCCCGACGCGGGCAACTACTCGTGGGCGTCCGACAAGGACGGCGGTGGTGGCGATCCTTACAGCTGGATCGATATTACCACCAGCGGTACTCCTGTAGCATGGGATTATACCTCATCTGAAAATGGTTATACCTACGGTATTCCCCTCGGATTCAGCTTCACATTCTATGATGTAGCTTATGACAGAGTATATCTGGATAAAAACGGTCTTGTCAGTTTCGATTCAATTACTACTTACATAAACTACAGCAACTACCACATTCCCAGCACCAGCGGCATGGAAAACATGCTTGCTCTACTCTGGGATGATCTCTCCGACGAATCCGGAGGAACAGCTTACTACTATACCAACAACGTAGATACGTTTATCGTATCTTACGAAAACTGGGATTTCGATCTCGATCTCAACCAAAGGATCGACATGCAGTTGATTCTTACGGCCGGCGATCGCGGTATCAAGTACCAGTATAAAGAGGTTGGTCCTGTAGTCTTAACAAGCCATACAATCGGTATTGAGAACGATGCCGGTAACATTGGCCTTGAATTTGTCTATAACGGCAACCCGATGGGCAATATCGCTATGAGCGGATTGGCTATTACCTTTGGCTACAATCCGCCGGCCATTGACGCGGCGTTAGCATCCATTGATGAGCCTGCCGATGGTTCTGTTGTATTCAACGGCACCTCGGTTACGCCTACTGTCACAGTTCTCAACAATAGTGATGCCGATTATGCTATCCCGGTAACTTACTTGATTACCGACGGAGTCGGTGATACAGTTTATAATCAATCCGAAGTCACGGCATTGGTTACGGGAGGCGGCGGAACGCTTCAGCATGCTTTCACATTGACATGGCTTGCTGATACCGACGGCGATTATGACATGGAAGCTTATACTTCGCTTGCGGGTGACGCGAATCCTGCTAATGACACCGAAATTGGCTCGTTTGAGGTTGCCACGCATTACGGCACAGGCGGCCCGGATGATTTCGGATATCGCTGGGTTGATAATTCCGGCATTACTGCTGAAGATCCGCCGGTATTTGCCTATATTGATCTTTCCGCTGATCCTTTGGCTGATACTGCCGGTTCCGGCACAGGCGCTTACGGCACATTCCCGATAGGTTTTAGTTTCGATTTCTATGGAGACGCGCACGATTCGGTCAATATCATGGCCTATGGTTACGTTTCCTTCGGAACCGCATCTTACTTAACTGGGAACGACTGCCCGATACCGTCGTCAACTACTCCCGATGATCCTATGATCATGGTATTCTGGGATTATCCTTATGTTAATCCTACTTATGACGGCGCTTGTATCTACAGAACTTTCGGCACAGCGCCGGATAGATACATGGTCATTCAATACCACAACTACAGACGTTCCAGCTATCTCATGGAATTCGAGATGATTCTCCATGAAAATGGAAATATCGTCTATCAGTATGAGGACGTTGACGAAGCCGGGTCCTGGGGCCAGGGCCAAAGCGCTTCTATCGGCTTACAGTCTGAAAATGTAGGCACGCGTTCCGGTCTTTCCTATCTTTGCGGAACCGGTACTCCTGATAGGCCTGGCAACATACTTACGGATGGCCTGGCCATTAAGTGGTATAAGCCGGTTTACGGTCATGACGTTGTAGTTGATCAATTTAACGTGCCAGGACCTTCCGGCATTGCAAACGTTGCTTTTACTCCTGAGGTCCTGTTCACAAACAACGGAAATAACGATGAGACCAATGTCCCGGTTAATTTAACAATTAATCCGGGCGGTTACAACGACGTTCAATCGATAGCAGTACTGGATTCCGGTACTTCTGTCGCGCAGCAGTTTGCGCAGTTCACTCCGACTACTTCAGGTTCTTATACATTAGTCGCTACCAGCGCGCTTATTGGTGATGAGGATCCGACAAGCGATACACTGACCTTGAATTTTACCGCTTATGACGATCTTATCGACTTCGAAGCCAACGATGGCGGCTTAACCGGTTCCGGCGATTGGCAATGGGGCGCTCCTAATAATCCCGAAGGCCCCGCAAACGCATTCTCAGGAGCTAATGTCTGGGCAACCAATCTTGCTGGCGACTATACAACCGGAATTCATACGCTGGAATTCGACCTTGCGGTCGGTACTACAAACCCGAGCGTCGGCGTAGCTTCATGGTATGATACCGAAGCAAGATGGGATGGCGGCAACTTCGGAGTATCCACCGACGGTGGATCTACCTGGATAACCGTTTCCCCGGATATCGGATATGATGATTCAACAAGATCAGCTAATCCGCTTGATCCGGATTCAATATTCACAGGCCATAACCAGAAATTCTGGGATGTCGTGAATTTCGATCTTGCAGCATTTTCAGGAACCAATGTTCGGGCCAGGTTCGCGTTTGGCGCCGACGGTTCCGTATTCTATCCCGGATGGCATATTGACGATCTCGCTTTCTCCGATTGCCAGATTGCCGAAGGTTCAATTGCCGGAACAGTATCTGACAACTTAACGGATCTGCCTGTTGAAGGAGCCATAGTTACGGCCAACGGCACTGCAAGGGATACTACCGACGTTCTCGGTGAATATTCCTTCGATATTGGTCCCGGCGAGGTTGTAGTAACCATTTCTAAAATGGGCTACAATACAGACACAGATACTGTAACAGTAGTTAATGGTCAGACTACCACACACGACGTTATCTTAACAGCGCCGATTGCAGTTTTCGATACTTCACCGATAGACGAAAATGTCGCTCCTGGCGATACGGCGGTGTACCCGACATACATTTACAATGTTGGTGACGGTCCGCTTGATTACTCCGTTTCGATTAACTTTGCCCCTGCACCAATGGGAATAGGCGATATAGGCGGAGTTGATATCAGATCGAATTCCGTTTCGGAAAAGATCTCGAATATTGGCAGAGACGATAACTCAACCGATTACGCTCCATTTAGCTACAGCGGCGGCGATCTGCCTGTCATTACTGACTTCCAGGATTCTGTATTTGTCGCTTTACTCGATACCTCAATTGATACTCAATTCCTCGGTATGGAGTTTGACGGCGAATTCTTCTGGGTAACTGGCGGCGGTTCCGCACTGGATCCGAACAAACTCTACAAACTGGATTCTAACGGTAACTTGTTAGCAACTTTCGATCAGCACGGTACTTCAGCTTGGGGTTGGCGCGATCTTGCATGGGATGGCACATACCTGTATGGTTCCGACGATGGCACTATCGATCAGATAGACCCAGTGACCGGTGATACAACCGGCGTTACTATCAATGGCCCCGCCACAACAAATCGCGCGTTGGCTTATAACCCGGATACCGATCATTTCTTTACTGCCAATTTCGGTTCTGTAATCGACGAGTTCGGCCGCGACGGTACCGTATACAACACTTGGGCGAACACAAAGGCTATTTATGGTATGGCCTTCGACGGTCTTTCCGAAGGCGGTCCATATTTGTGGGTCTTCTCGCAGGACGGCCCAGGTCTCGATACTTTGTTGGAGATTTCACAGTTTGAAATCGCGACTGGAACTTACACCGGCGTTAGCTGGCAGGGTGATGTTCCCGATGGTTATTTAGGTGGAATAGCAGGCGGAGCCTGCTTCACTACCGAGTGGGACGCTTCTATCGGCGCTTTGTTTGTTCTTGGCCAGGGTGATCCCATGGACTTCATCTACGGCTACGAAATCGCTACAAACATGACATGGCTAAGCGTGCTTTCTGGCGGTTCAGGCTCAGTAGCCCCCGGCGATTCCGCTGAAATCGTATTCATGGTCGATTTCAGAGATTCAACAATCGTTCCGGATAGCACCTATGCTGCCGATGCCAACGTCGATGACAATAGCATTGCTCCAACTCATGTCAAACCGTTCATCATTACCGCTTCTGCAGGCGGCTGTGATTATGTCGTCGGTGACGTTAATGGAAGCGATAGCTATAACGGCCTTGATATCACTTATGGCGTTGCCTTCTTCAAAGGCGGCAACGATCCTCTTTGCGCGGAATGCGCTCCCTGCGCGGGATGGTGGTATTGCGGAGATGTTAATGGTTCTTGCAGTTACAATGGTCTTGATATTACTTACGGTGTTGCTTATTTCAAGGGCGGCGCCGGACCGATACCTTGCGCGGACTGCCCGCCAATCGGCGGCCCTGCTTCATCATTGAAGGGTAACAATATCAAACCGAATGAATTCAAGTCCGTTACTCCTCCGACTTTTGATTCGAAATCGAAAACAAAGAAGGGTACATCTCGGAAACGTTAATTACGTTTAACCGTATCTGACTTTGATTCGGATTCAACTTAACAGATCGGGCCTCTCGATAAGAGAGGCCCGGTTTTATTATAATAATCCCTGAAACAGTTTCAGATGCTTATCCCTTGACACTATTTATTAGTTGCATATATTATAATAATGGACTTCTGTTAAACCTTTTAAAAAGGAAATGAAAAATGCAGAAAATAATAATCATAACAGCTATATTAATAATGTTTCTTTCTACCGTAGCTTTTGCGGAATGGTCCGGTACAGTCGCGGAACAAATGATCACTTATGAAGATCTTCCTGGCGACGGTCTTGAGGTAAGAGTAGCCAGTTTCTGTGCCGCGCCTAATGGAGATTTATACGCGGTATTCGCGCAAACTAAATCTCCATCGCCCTATACGCGCGAGCTTTATTTTTCAAAATCAACGGATGGCGGTGCGACCTGGAGTGGAACAATTTCTGACCAAATGATTAATAATCCTGATAGTCAGATGGTCTGGTTTTCATCAAACTACGAGTATATCGATATCGATGTCGACAGCCAGGGAAGAATATTCGTAGTCTGGACAGAAGATTATGAGCAAACAGGGATTCGGGAAATTATGCTCGTTTATTCCACCGATTACGGAACCACTTGGGAAAACAGCGCGGCGGATGTTCCTATCAGTAACTCTAGTGGAATCGCATACGACGCGGGCAAGCCGTCCATAGCCGTAGATCCAAATGATAATTTGCACGCCGTATGGCACCAGAAAACCGACAGCACATACAACGCATATGAAATATTACATTCCAAATCTACCGATAACGGCCTGACATGGACCGGACAAACAGCAGACAGGAAGATTTCTTTCAGAAATGGTGAATCAACTTGGAATCCGGATATAGCTAGCGATAACCTTGGAAATATTTATGTGGTCTGGAATAAAAATGCATATTCCGGATCAGAAGACAGAATATACTTTGGAAAATCTACCGATGGAGGGACGACTTTTTCCAGCGAAACCGCGGATACGCCAATATCGCTTGAATATAAGGAAACCGGCGGGATCCAATTGCATATCGATGCGTCTGACAATATTCATGTCGTTTATAAAGGATCTGAAGGAACTCCGAATTTTACAAAACTCAGCCTATATACAGGTTCTTATGACGGCGGAGCGACCTGGAGCGGCAACAGCGGTTTAATCTATGTCGATTCCGGTCCCGGACCCGATGCCGACAGCTGGGGACCGGATATCACATCAACATCCGATGGAACACTGATTGCGGTTTACAGCCAGGGGACGGCTTTGCATAACAATATTTGGGCATCCTATTCTACCGATATGGGCGTAACATGGTCTGGTAATTCAAATCCCGATTTAGTTAGCCATGCCGGTGCGGTCTATAATTCGCATGTTCCCTATATAGCTACCGGCCCTGGCGATACTCTTCATGTTATCTGGCGACAGAAAGCGGCCGGCGCGACAAAAGAGGACCTATTCTATTCAAAGGGCGATACTCTTGCGAGCGGCGGCGGATCCGGTTGTGAATACACTATCGGAGATGTAAACGGTAGCGATAGCTACAATGGTCTTGATATTACCTTTGGCGTTGCCTTCTTCAAGGGCGGGGCCGATCCTATGTGCACAGAATGTCCTCTATGTGCCGGATGGTGGTATTGCGGCGATGTTAACGGAAGTTGCAGCTATAACGGCCTTGACATTACTTACGGTGTAGCTTACTTCAAGGGCGGCGCGGTTCCAATACCCTGTGCTGACTGTCCGCCAATTGAATGAAATTGGCTCATTGAAAGCGGCCTTTATCTGAAACTCAAATAGCGGCTATTTGGTATTAAAAAAAGGGAGTCCTGAATTACAAGACTCCCTTTTAAAATTACAAGATGTAGAGTAAAATTACTTAAGCAGTGTCATCA
>CAZKYQ010000069.1:9122-12981 GCA_964556975.1 uncultured Ignavibacteria bacterium | reverse complement strand
AGATTTTTGAAGCACTAATGAGAGAATCGCGAAATTGATTAAAAGCTTGATAACAAATTTTAACGGTAACTCAATGGCCAGGCTTTTCAGGCTCCTGTTGATACTTTTGCCCTTAGCGTTTGCAGGAAATGTTTTATATACAATTGTGGCGTCTGAAACCGGCGTATGGGAGAAACTCACTGAATTTCGCGCCGGATATCTTATGCTGGCAATAATATTATCTCTTATGCCGTGGTTTGCCCAGTCTGTTAGAATCATTATCTGGAGCCGCGTATTCAAAAAGCCTGTAAAGCTATCGCAGGCTTTTCAGGCTGTGCTGGCGACTGATATAACCGCGGCGGCTACGCCAACAATGCTTGGCGGCGGCTACGCCAAGGCCGGGTTCTTGATATCTTACGGTTTTTCTGCCGGAGAGGCGGCTATAATTACTTTTTTAGGCTCCATAGTTGACGCGGTTTTTTTCGGAATAGCATTGCCCCTGTCTATAATTTGGTCCCGCGCTTGGGAAAATCAATTTGTAGTGAGTGCCTTGAACGGTCTTTTATCAAAATGGCCGGTTGTATTGACGATTGTACTCGCTTTAATAGTCATATTAATTTTTATGAAGAAAATTACAAAAAGAGGCGAAACCGAAACGCGTGAAAACACCGACAGTAAAGACCTTCATATTCTTGATAAGATAATTATCAAACTGCGTAAATTCAGAAATGACCTGGCGATCGCGGCAAGGTTTGTTGTTAAAAAAGGCAAGGTTTCATTTCTCGCCGCGATATTTGTCGCGGGAATCGGATGGTGCTCGCGTTACGGGGCAATTTCCGCGCTTGTTATGGGGCTTGGCTTCTCTGCCGATCCTGTTTTGTTTTTCATTCTGCAGTGGGCCGTTTTCACAACTATGACTATGGTTCCGACACCCGGCGCGATTGGCGGAGCCGAAGTTTCGTTTGCTTTGATATATAACGGCCTGGTCCCTTCTTTCGCGATACCGGTTGTTACTACTGCTTGGCGGTTTATAACGTTTTATATGCCTGTAGTGCTGGGGGCCTTTATTTTCTCGGCCATGAGCGGTCTTCGGCTAAGCGCAAAAGATAATGATTCCAAAAAATATGAAGATGAATATAAAAACCACGCGATTGAAAAATGATATTACAGGGAAACAAAGGCCTTTTAAACACTAATTTAGCGGCAATACTGAACTCCAGCCAGTCCAAAACCCCATGCGGGGACGATCCTTGGATTCGCGGATCTATTAAGGCTGTCGATTATCTTCTCGAAAATAAATATACAGTGGTTTCAAGTATCGGGTTATCAACATGGGAATTGATTGTCTATCTCGTCGCCCGAAAAAATGGCAGCCAAATCATAGTGAGTCCTTACGCTGATAATGGCGATGGTTCATCTGTATTCGAGAGAACGTTGAAGCAATTCGATCTTGATATAACTAAAACCGCGATGGTTTTCGTCAAGCCGGATTCAGATTCAAAAAAAATAAAATCAAACTGGCTCAAGCGCGATAAGGCAGTTATGTCTCTGGCCGAACTAATCTTACCGGTATCGATCAGGCGCAAGGGCAAATTAGACACCCTTCTCAAAGATTCCGATAAAATAATTAATACGAATTTTCAAATTGATTATGTCAAACCCCGGGCCAAGCCGCCGCGTTACGATATTAAAAATATCACGTCTAATTTGCCGGGTCGGGATTTCATTACGCATTGGACACGCACCCATCATGGTCCATGGCCTGATGAAACAAAGGCGGGATTTTACAATAAACTTATTAATTCCGGCTCTCTTTACCCCAATAACGCTTTTAATTCTCTTCAAAATATAATCATTAAAAAAGCTGTCAGAGGCTCTTCAAACAGAATCAGAAACAAAATCCGCTGCGTCGGTTTTAGCGGTCTCGATTCTCACAAAATGCTGGCCCAAATGCGTTGGCTTCCCAAAAGAGTCAACTGGAATTTTGAGCCTTATGGCGTTGCTATAAGAAGAAGCGCTGCCGATAGAATCGGGATAAAGCCGGTGATCTATGGAAATGATGTTGATTACAAGGACTTACAATCGAAAGACAAACCGTATTTTCAGCATATTGGCGCCAAAGACGTAGATTGGTCAATAGAAAAAGAATGGCGTAAAATAGGAGATGTTGATTTATCTCGGATTGACAGCAACGATATTGCATACATCGTTTGGTGTGAAAAAGAAGCTAATCTTCTGCGGAAAATTACGCCAAGCGAGGTTCCGGTTTTCTCCATAATTTGAACAATAAAGGTATATGGCGTAGCAAAAAAACTTGACGCTTATAGAATTCTATTTCTATAATAGTCGGAAATTCGCGGCGATCTTTCAAAATCCGAGATCCGAAATGTTTTTGGCGAGACTGATAATTATCTCCCATCGATATTAATAATATACTTCAGGAGGAAATAATGGCGAGAGAACAATGGGACAACCGGATGGCTTTCATCCTGGCCGCTATAGGCTCGGCGATCGGCCTGGGAAATATATGGAGGTTCCCTTATGTTTGTTACCAGAACGGCGGCGGCGCGTTTTTGATTGTCTACGTATTGGCTCTCCTGACCACCGGAATCCCATTGCTTATACTGGAATTCGGCCTCGGGCATAAGATGGAAGGGGCTTCACCCCTTGCATTCGGAAAAATCAAGAAGAAATTTGAATGGTTCGGCTGGGTTCCGGTGCTGATAGGCTTTATGATCGTCACCTATTATTCTGTCATTATGGCCTACTGCATAAAATACGGAATCGCCTCTATTTCGCAAGCTTACGCCGGCGACCCCTCGGGTTATTTTTTCAAAGAAACTCTGGGAATAACCTCCGGGCCGTTTGAGTTTGGAGGGTTCACAAAGCAATTTATGGTTTTAGCTTTGGGGCTTATCGCGTCATGGATATGGATTGTTTTCTCGGTTTGGAAAGGGGCCAAGACCGTTAGTAAAGTCGTATATTTTACCGTATTAGTGCCCTGGCTTTTGCTGATAGTATTTGTCATACGCGGCGTAACGCTTCCCGGCGCGATGGACGGGCTGGCATATTATCTGACTCCCGATTTCTCAAAATTACTGGACCTGCAAGTTTGGCTGGCAGCATATACGCAGATATTTTTCTCCTTATCGGTGGGTTTTGGAATCATGATTGCCTATTCGAGTTTCCTTCCTCGTAAGACGGACTTGGTTAACAATGCCTTTATTGTGGGGTTCGCCGACGCTCTGACGGCGTTTGTGGGAGGACTAGCGGTATTCGGAGGGCTGGGCTACCATGCGCATATTGTCGGAAAACCAATAGAGCAGTTAACCGATATCGCCGGGCCGGGGCTGGCTTTCGTTACTTATCCGGCCATAATATCCAATCTGCCCTGGGCTCCGATGTTCGGTGTTCTATTTTTCCTGATGTTGCTCACTCTTGCTATCGACTCCGCCTTTTCGATGGTGGAGGGCTTGACGGCCAGCATAATAGATAAATGGGGATTTTCTCATCTTAAGGCAAACCTTACTGTTTCATCCATCGCGTTTTTGATCGGCTTGGTCTTTTGCACCGGGGCCGGGTTATTCTGGCTGGACATTCTCGACCATTTCATGAATTATTTGGCATTGGGGATTTCGGTTCTCGGTTCCTGCCTGTTCATCGGCTGGATTTACGGCGCGGGAAAAATAAGAGAGTATGTGAATTCCATATCTGAATTCGGGGTCGGTAAATGGTGGGTGATAAGCATTAAATATTTTACGCCAATCCTTCTATTAGTGCTGCTTGGGTACGAGCTGGTGGAAAGAGTCGGGGGTTCGTACGAAAATTACGGAAGGCTCCCGGAATTTCTGGCCGGATGGCTGATTCTGGTATTAATTGT
>CAZKYQ010000069.1:6020-9022 GCA_964556975.1 uncultured Ignavibacteria bacterium | reverse complement strand
ATTACGGAAGGCTCCCGGAATTTCTGGCCGGATGGCTGATTCTGGTATTAATTGTCATCACTGCGTTCTTTATGTATAAATCAAAAGGAAAGGAATAACTATGCCGGCATCGGCCTGGATCATGCTTTTCATAAACGGCGGGGTTCTCATAGGAGGACTGCTTTTCTGCGCTTTCAGAACCGCGAAGAAATAGTTATCATGTCTAGTTTTACATCCCGCCGGATTTCGTAAAACTCGACCCCAAATTTCTGTTTTTATTTAAGATTTTTCAATTATCTTAACCATGAAACCGCCGCCCTTACTTTATCGTTTATAAGAATAGCAGGATAATCTGGCATTAAACCGGAGGCAAAAAAAATGGCAAAAAACAGAAACAGACAATTCACGGTTGCCGGATTAATTTTAATTTTATTGTTTGTTAATTCACCAGATACTTTTTCCGAGGATAAAGGCATGAAATATAATTCTTTAACACCAGAAGAAGAACGCGTTATAATCAATAAGGGAACAGAAAGACCTTTTACCGGCAAGTATAACGATCATAAAGAAGCAGGCGTGTATGCCTGCAAGCGATGTGATGCCGAGCTTTATAGTTCCGATGACAAATTCGATTCACATTGCGGCTGGCCGAGCTTTGACGATGAAATCCCGGGGGCAGTGAAACGCATTCCCGATCCCGATGGAATCAGAACTGAAATCGTCTGCAACAATTGCGGCGCTCATCTGGGCCACGTATTTACCGGCGAAGGATATACCGATAAGGATATCAGACATTGTGTCAATTCGATCTCTATTAAATTTGTCCCGGAAGGGGTTGGCGACAAAATCGAAAAGGCCTATTTTGCGGGGGGATGTTTCTGGGGTGTTGAACATCTGCTGCAAATGGAAGAGGGAGTGATTTCTGTCAAATCGGGTTACATGGGCGGAACGGTATCAAACCCAACGTATCAGGATGTATGCGGCGGCAAATCCGGCCACGCGGAAACAGTTGAGGTTGAGTTCGATCCATCGGTTGTCTCATACGAAAAGCTCGCGCGCCTCTTTTTTGAGATCCACGACCCCACACAGGTAAACCGCCAGGGGCCTGATATCGGCGATCAATACCGGTCGGAGGTTTTCTATACGAATGAAGACCAGAAAAAAATCGCGGAGAAGTTGATCGGCATCCTTGAAGCTAAAGGGTATGATATTGCAACGAAAGTAACTCGGGCCCCTGATAAATTCTGGGAAGCCGAGGATTACCACCAGTATTATTACGAAACCAATGGTAAACAGCCGTATTGTCATGCCCGCGTGGAGAGGTTTTAATGTCATATAGCGCGTTATTGTAATCTCTTTTTTCAAACTTGCCGATAAAATCAGTAAAATTTCGAATTCAAAGCAATCGCAAATGTATTGAAAGCCATATAAGCTATATGTAGAATTTGACCTCCCAAAAGGTTTTTTTTGTGGCTTATTATTAGACTGGATGGTAAATTATTCTCTTCTAAACGTATGAGAATTTGGAGGTTTCCGTTTGGATAACGGCATGAACGAATCAAAGAACCTGATAGTGGCGCTGGCCATCATGGTTGCGCTTCCCATGGCCGGAAATCTGCTTGCGCAAGATATTCCCTCAGTACATGGCAATCTATATCAAACAGATAGCGGATTGGTTTACCGGGATAGCGCCGGTAAGGAGATCCCTCGATGGGAGAAAAAAATATCATACACTCTTGAACAGACGCGTTTCTGTCTGAACGGCAGCGATTCCGGCCTGGTTATCGATTTTGGCGACCCCAAATTTAAGGGCATGGTTTATTTTGGGCTTATCCCAAAAAATGAAAAAATGAAATTTGCTTATCCTATTTACAGATCATACGCGCATATCGATAGCGGCAAGGGGAGCCTTAATATAAAGCGCCGTTTAACGAGTGTATCTGATTTTGTCGGCTGGCAGGAATCAGGGCGTTTTCGCCTGGGTTACCGGATTCTTAACGAGCGCGGAGAGTTCGTGTATGACGGCAAGATTAATATCGCGGGCACCGGCCCATTTACTATCGATACAAGCATTGTCGAAGGGCCATTTGTCAATAATTTAACAGGCCAAAGCGCGGTGATATCATACGAGACGAACTATCCTATCATAACCAAAATCCTAATCAACACTAGCGCGTTTGAAGATTCTGCGGTTGCCGTCCGCCATGAGATCGGCCTAACCGGATTAACCCCTGATAATATGTATGACTATACTATTCAATACGGACAAACCACGGAATCTTACTCATTCCGCACCGCTCCGGAAGCGGGATCGCGCCAGCCATTTACGTTTGCTTATGTTTGCGACGGCCGCGCCAACTATGGAGGCGGAGAGAGGGATATTCGCGGAACCAATGCCTATATGCTCAAGCGTATTGGCGCCCTCTGTGCGGATAAAGGGGCAAGGTTTCTGCAATATACCGGCGATATGGTCAACGGATATACAACCAGCCGCGATGACATCGACTTGCAATATGCCAACTGGAAGCGGGCCGCTGAACCGTTCGCCTGTTACATGCCATTTATCGCCGGCATGGGAAATCATGAAGCGTTGGTATATTCTTTTAAGTCCGATAGTATTAATATCCAGATTGACAAGTTTCCTTTTGCCACAGAATCGGCGGAAGCCGCATTCGCGGCCAACTTCGTAAATCCTCACAACGGCCCCGCAAGCGAGGATGGCTCGGTATATGATCCTGACCCGGAGAACACTGACTTCCCTCCTTATAATGAAACCGTTTATTATTATACTTACGGCAATATTGCTATGATTGCGCTGAATACCGACTACTGGTTCTCATACACGATTCGCCGCGCGCCCGAAGTCGGCGGCAATCTTCATGGCTATATCATGGACAATCAGCTGGCCTGGCTGAGAGCGGCGCTGGAGCGGCTCGAAGCCGACGAGAATATCGATCACATCTTTGTCACCATGCATACGCCCATATTCCCCTGCGGCGGGCATCTCCATGATTCTATGTGGT
>CAZKYQ010000069.1:0-5920 GCA_964556975.1 uncultured Ignavibacteria bacterium | reverse complement strand
TGGCAGATAAACAACGGTACCGGCGGCGCGCCGTACTATGGCCGGCAAAATATAATATGGTCCGATTATGTTCGTAATTTCTCGACTCAAAACGTTGTTGTCTTTTTTCATGTTGACGGCCAAAAAATAATCGCCGAAGTTATCAATTTCGACACACTGGAACCGGTTGATAGATTTGAGTTGTAGTCTATTTATTATCAAAAACCGAAGATAATATTTATCATATAAGCTAAACTTGCCGTTTGATTTGACAAATCAACCCGGCTATTATAAGAACATCCATAAGCAAATAATTCGGGAGGAAAAATGCTAAGAAAAGCGATCATAATTGGAAACCTGATTTTAATCGCGTTTTTAACTACTAATGTCCTAATTGCCGCACAGGAAGATAGCCTGAGAATTTCAGCCGATCAGGTAATGGAAGCTGAAAAAGTTATCGGACTGGAATTCACTCCGTCCGAGCGTGATTCCATGCTTGAGGACCTCGACTATAACCTCGGCCTTTATGAAGCCATGCGCGAGGTTTCTATAGATAATTCTATTTCCCCGGCATTAATTTTTAATCCGCTTCCCCGGGGAATAAAGCCTGAATTAGATCAAATGCCGATAAGCTTGGCCCCCATGGAAAAGGTCACTCGACCGAAAAACCTCAATGAAATTGCTTTCTATTCGGTGCGAGAACTTGCCAGTCTTATTGAAACCGGGCAGATATCATCGGTCGAGCTAACGCGCTTTTACATAGATCGATTGAAAAAATACGATCCCAAGCTGCATTGCGTTATAACTATAACCGAGGAGCTGGCATTAAAACAGGCCGCGCAGGCCGATGCTGAAATCGCGGCAGGCAGTTATCGCGGCGTTTTGCATGGCATTCCCTACGGCGCGAAAGATCTTCTTGCTGTTAGGGGTTATAAGACTACCTGGGGCGCAATGCCTTTCAAAGATCAAATGCTGGATTACGATGCTACGGTCATAAAAAAACTCGATGAAGCAGGAGCAATACTAGTCGCCAAGCTGACGATGGGAGCATTGGCCTGGGGCGATGTTTGGTACGGCGACACTACCCGCAGCCCCTGGAACATCGAGCAGGGATCAAGCGGATCATCGGCCGGGCCGGCATCGGCGGTATCGGCAGGGCTGGTGCCGTTCGCTATCGGTACAGAAACCTGGGGTTCTATAGTGTCACCATCTACGAGGTGCGGTGCGACCGGGCTTCGTCCTACTTACGGCCGTGTAAGCCGCGCGGGAGCAATGGCCTTGAGTTGGACGATGGACAAAATAGGACCGATATGCCGTACCGTAGAGGATTGTGCTGTAGTATTCGATGCCATCCGCGGCTCAGATGATATCGACATAAGCGTAATAGACGCGGCCTTCAATTACACCGCCGACGTTGATCTTAAAAAATTAAAAATCGGCTATCTCAAAGAGGATTTCGATAACGATTCCACCTTTTCCGAGTCCAATGCGGCAACATTGGAAAAACTTCGCGAAATGGGCGTAAACCTGATAGAAATAAAACTGCCGGATTTGCCTATCGACGCAATGCAGATTATTCTATCCGCGGAGGCCGCGGCGGCGTTCGATGAGCTAACACGCTCAAACCGGGATGATCTCCTGGTCCGTCAAATTAAGAACGCCTGGCCCAATTCCTTCCGCACGTCTCGATTTATACCTGCGGTAGAATATATCCAGGCCAATCGTATTCGAACAATGCTGATTGCGCAAATGGCCGAATTGATGGCCCATATCGATGTTTACCTGTCGCCGTCCTGGGTGGGCGATAATCTGCTGTTGACCAACCTGTCCGGGCATCCCTGCGTGGTTTTACCCAACGGCTTTGACGACGAGGGTTCGCCCACCAGTATAACATTTATAGGACGGTTATTCGACGAGGCGGCTGTGCTGGCGGTAGCGAAAAAATACCAAGACGCCACGGATTTTAATAAACAGCATCCGCCGCTATTTAAATAAACAATGTAATAAACGGCGTAATAGCGAAGAGTGAAGCCATCGGTTTGTGATTTGTTCCCCGCCGCTGATACCATTATCCCACCCACTCCGGCCTTTGTAAGCAATCCGTTGAAGAGATAATGCGCAATTCTCTATATCTATAAATAGGCCTATTATCATCTTATTATCTGGGACTTTCTATATTTTCTTTAAAGTTGACCAAATTAGTGTAAATATTAGTTGTATTATCTGTTTAATCTGCCTACATTGTTTCTGAGACGGTAATTTTATCTGGAGGTGGCAAGAGCAAGAAAACAATTTTTTGACAGATAGTTTAAATTTTAATCCTTTCTTTGGAAATGTTTATAATGTTTAAGGTAAAGACAGTGCGATGCATCTGCCCCGAGGCAAATAACCTTTTTCAAAGATGAAAGAATGGAAGAGGCAGAAATGCAATCGAGTAATTTGTACGTAGGAAATCTTTCCTACTCCGTAACAAGCGAAGATCTTAGAGAACTTTTTTCAGCCCATGGCCCGGTTAAAGACGCTAAAGTTATTGGCGACCGCGGTTTTGGTTTTGTAGAGATGGAAACAGTCGAAGATGCCGGCAAAGCTATCGAAGCTTTGAACGAAACCGACTACGAAGGCCGCACAATCAAGGTCAACGAAGCTAAACCTCGCGAAGACAGAGGAAGCCGCGGCGGTGGCGGTTATCAAAAAAAAGGGCCCAGACAGAATAGATATTAAAAATCTGAGATCTCGACTTTAGCTTGAGTTTGATTTTTTTGTTATATCGGGAATTATAAAGGCCGAAACACAAAAAATAGAGTCAACTTTTATTCGTCAGGATGGAGCTTGCGACATCCTGATGGCAATGTCCGGTGTCAGGATGTCAAAGATTCCATCCTGACACAAATAATTATGATTCCCTCAGTTTTGTTATATCGGGAATTATAAAGGCCGAAACACAAAAAATAGAGTCAACTTTAAGTATAAAGTGATAATACCGGGGAAAGCTGATTATTTAGCTTTCCCTTTTTTTACACAGTAAATTAGTTGTTATTGAAATCTTAATATTTAGCTTTAACCCTTTTCTTTAGGAATTTGTCAAAAGCGTGTTTTTTACGGTTCTTGCGTTTTGCGGCGCGGCCTGTGAAAGATTTCTTCTTGGGATATTTCTCTTCTCTGGCAGGATCGCTAAAAAACTCTTTTGATGTCTTTTTAGCAGGTCCGACTTTAATATTCATAAGCTCGGCTTCTTTTAAAAGGAGCTTTTCGGAAGGCATAGCAGGCAGAGCTGAAATCGAGACCTTGGCCTTCATAAATTTTTCAATATCTCTAATCGATCTTCTTTGAGCGGTAGTGGCAAAAGAAATGGCGTGGCCGGTTTTTCCTGCGCGGCCCGTGCGTCCTATGCGGTGAACATAATCTTCCGAGTTAGCCGGCATATCGTAGTTGACCACCAGTTCAATTCCAGAGACATCGATTCCGCGCGCGGCAATATCGGTCGCTATGAGGATTTGATATTTCCCCCGCTTGAATCCCTCCAATGCGCGCCGCCTTTGCAGAAGGCTTCGATCGGAATGAATTTGAGCAGCGGCGAAACCCATTTCATTTATTTTATCAGTTAATTTGCTCGCCATTCGCCTTGTGCGGGTAAAAACAAGCACTGGGCCTGAACGCTGCTTAAGCTGGACTGCCAAAAGCCGCCTTTTATCCTCTTTTCTGATAAAAAACATTTCATGGCTAACCTCAACAGGGGTTTGGCCGGAACGATCAATTTCAATGCGGTTTGGATCTTCCATGAGCTTCCTGGCAATAGCCTCGATTTCTTTCGGCATGGTCGCGGAGAAAAGCATCGTCTGACGTTCATCTGGAATTGATTTCATTATTTCTTTGATATCGGGAATGAATCCCATATCGAGCATGCGGTCGGCCTCATCCAGTATAAAAACCTCGACATTTGAGAGGTTGACGGTTTTTCTATTAATATGATCCATGAGCCGTCCGGGGGTGGCGATAATAATGCGGGGCCTTTTCCTGAGAGCGTTTAACTGCATTGATATAGCGGCTCCGCCGATCAAGACCACCGAACGCATATTTACAGAACGGCAAAAAGCTTGAAGCGCTTCATCCACCTGAATCGCCAGTTCGCGGGTCGGGACTAAAATAAGCCCGATGCCTCTTTTTGTTTTTGCCAAACGCTGAAGCATAGGAATTCCAAACGCCAATGTTTTGCCGGAACCGGTCCGGGCGATGGCGATAATATCATCGCCTTCGATGGCAACCGGTATCGCGTCTTTTTGAACAGGCGTCGGGTTGGCAAAGTTAAGGCGCCCGATCTCCCTCATGAAGTTCGGGGAAATGCCCAAATCAGAAAATCCGTTGTTAAATTGTTGTTGATATGTTTTGCCGCTTGTTTTGTTATGGTCATCCACAGCGGTGGCGGTGTTGTGTTGAAATTGCTTTATCTTCAAGAAATCCTCTCTAACATATACAGTTAAACGGGGGTTAAATATTCGTAGAGACAATAACCAACAAATCGGCAAATGTCAAGGAAAAAGAACACACGGTCAATTATTTCATGTTGTTTTTGGGCAATTTATTCTAAAGGCACACTTGTAAGTCGTTGAATATTAACGGAATAGAGATGCCAAAGGACGCTTACAATGTTATATACAACGCTTTTGCTGTCAAGTGAAGGCGACATTTTTATTGACTTTTTGTTAATTTTTTGTATTATTGTAGAGACTCTTAATTGAGGAGAATTTGAAATGAAGGCTGTTTGGGTCTTATTATTATATTTCATTACCCTGTTATTTGCAGTGGATTCTACTGCTGAAACACTTTACGTCCCCGATGATTTTTCTACAATTTCATTAGCTATTGAAGCCAGCCAAAATGGAGATACCGTATTGGTCGCGCCGGGCAGGTATGAAGAGAATATTAGTATTCAGGGCAAGCAGATAACTCTTACAAGCAGCCACGGTCCTTATGACACATTTATTTTAGGTCATATTGTCATCGGTAGTTTTGCGGATACTACTGGTTGCGTGATTCAGGGTTTTACGCAAATCGGTCAGGATAGAGATCCTTACGCGGGAAGACCGGGTATATTGGTATGGAGCGGGAGACCGCTAATTATCGGTAATATACTTACAGATAATATTTTGGAAGCAGGGGGGGGCGGTATTAATGTTTATATAGCAGCGGCCATAATCAAACATAACATAATTGAAAATAACTGGGGTGTAGGTTTTGGCGGTGGTATAGATATTAGCGCTGTTTTTGAATCTGAAATATCAGATAATATAATCCGGGACAATGTGACGGGGTATGGATTTCCATGGCATGGTATGGGTGGGGGAATAGTGGCAGGCGGAGCGAAAGTGTTTAGAAATCTGATTTATAATAATAGATCTTGGGCGGTTAGCTCAAGCCAAGGGGCAGGTAAGGGTGGTGGGGCGGTACTTTGGGGCGGTCAAAATTACCCAATAACATATTTTTATAATAATACGGTTGTAAGGAATTACGCGCATGGCGGTAGCGACATAGAGGACGGAGCGGGAATATTTATAGAAGTCAGCTTGGCAGGTCTTGTGATTTTAGAAAACAACATTATTGCTTTTAATGATACAGGTGGAGGTTTTTACTTGTCACCTTATTCATTAGGATACATGGAAGAGCAATATAATTTGTTTTATGGAAACCTGGATTTCAACATAATCGCCCCGGAAACAAGTATAACAGATATTTTCGCCGATCCAATGTTTGTTGACACGGCCTTGAATGATTTTAATCTTCTTCCCGGCTCGCCCTGCATTGACGCCGGCAACCCGGAATCGCCGTTAGATCCCGATTCAACCAGAGTTGATATCGGCGCGTTGTTTTTTGATTAGACAACCGCCATTGATGCAGAAACGTATTTGTCTCCCTATACTTTTGTTATCTATATAGAGTCCCGTCC
>CAZKYQ010000068.1:0-13006 GCA_964556975.1 uncultured Ignavibacteria bacterium | reverse complement strand
TTACTCCATATCCACTTATGTTCTTGCGTATAAAGACATAATTGAATTTCATATATAGGCTCCAATAGAATAATATTCTTAAGATTCTTAAAGTTCAAAGCTATTGACGTAGGGGCGTTTGAAAAAACGTCCGTCCAGAAGCAACGGGCGTTTCCATACGGATCCGTAGGACAGTTGAACGCTACTATATTTATTAGACGTTTAAGATGTCGTTTGCCATGGCGGGCTCTATCCTAAGGGATAAAAAAAACACGTCATCGCGAGGAGTCCCGCCTTTGGCGGGACGACGCGGCGTTCTCGTCTTTATGATAGTTGCCAAGCAGGCGCTTGGCAACCAGATGGATATTTATACGTCAAGATAGTATTATAGCCTATAGGCCAGGTGTCAGGTTTATCTCCTCATTGGCCATCCTTAAACCCGACCTACGGCTTGGTGTAACAATTAAAGTAATAAAAAGGGGCGAAATCAAATCGCCCCCGTGTTTTTTAATAATTATTGCATATTTTTCTTTTACGCCGAAACTTTAACAACACATCCTGCCGCCGTATCGCCAGCCGCGCACCCTCCGAACATTCCATATCCTCCCCCGTTAGCGACAAGCTCCTCGATTAGCTCAATCAATGATCTTAGCGCAGTTGGGCCTTGAGGATGTCCCCAGATTATTGAACTGCCAAAATTATTCATATTGTTCACGTCGAAACCGGTTTCACGCGAGAAATAAATATCGTTTACCGAAAACGGGTTGTGCGTATTAACAGCCTTAATGTCAGACATTTCAAGCCCAGCGTCCTTTAATGCCGCCTTGGCGGCAGGAACGACTGCTTCCGCCATGAAGCCTTTTTTCACGCGGGCGGTACCGAAACCAACAAATTGGATTTCGATTTTGGAATCTGCGGAAAGTTCCGCCGCCTTTTCTTTCGTTGTTACAATCATTCCGGAGTTGCCGTCAGCAGGATGAGTTTGCGATCCAAATGTTACGGAACCATCGGGAAGTACTGGCCGCAATGAACTTAGCTTCTCTCTTGTCGTCGGGAAAACGCCTTCATCCGCTTCAATCAGCTTTGCTCTTTTCCCTTTTCCAACTTCGACGGGAACTATGTATTTTTTATGGAACGCCCCGTCATTGGCGAGCGCGGCCTGATACTGCTCGAAACGCCGCTGGGCAACATCGTCCTGCTCCTCGCGAGCGATATTGTTTGCCTTGGCGACATTCTCAGCGGTTTGGATCATAGAACCTTTCGCCCAGGGATCTCTTCCGAAATTATCCCAGACCCAATCCTCCGTTTGGCCCAACGCGCCCGGGCCGGTCTGAGACGGATAATAAAGATGAGGGCCGTTGGAACACCTGTCCGCGGCCAGCACAATACTAGTACTGGCAAAACCGGCTTCAATATCCTGCGACGCAAGCTTCACGCATACGGCGCCTGTTATACATGCCTGATTAATGACCGGCCCGGTAATACCGCCGTTGCCAAGAAGCCCCGCGACCCACGGTCCGCCATAGAAGCATTGCAATTGCGGAATTGTCTGCCCAAGATACAAGTTGTCAAATATTGCAGATGAAATTTTACGGTTTTCAAAAAACTTGCCTGCCGTACTGGCGGCGAGTTTCAACGCGTGTAAATTAGCGAAACTCCCTTGCCATTTCGCGTATGGACTGGACCAGTAACCTCCGTATGGAATATATGATTTTGTAAAAGCCACTAAAGACCTCCTTTAATTATTTTGTTTTACTTATTTCCCCAAGTTCCACAACTACCATATCACCCATTGCAGAGGTCGAAACGCCCGATTTCGCGTCGAGAGATTTTATCCTCCCCGAACTTAAGAGCGACGTTATAGCTCTTTCGATAGCGGCAGACGCTTTCTTCTCCCCAAGAAAATCAAGCATCATCTGCGCCGCCATTATCGCGGCAATCGGGCAGGCAACGCCTTTGTCTTTATATTTCGGTGCCGAACCATGAATCGGCTCGAACATCGATACCTGTCCGGGATGAATATTGCCGGAGGCGGCAATTCCCATTCCACCCTGAACCATCGCTCCGAGATCGGTAAATATATCGCCGAAAATATTAGTAGTAACAACAACATCGAACCATTCCGGATTTTTTACCATCCACATGCAGGCGGCGTCAATATAAGCATGGTCGTGCGTTATATCCGGGTACTCGCGCCCAACCTCTTCGACAGTCCGGGTCCATATATCCTGCGCCCGGATAGCGTTTGCTTTATCAACAAGCGTTACTTTGTTGTCCTTGTTTCGCTTTTTCGCGATCTCGAACGCGTATCGTACCGCCCTCTCGCAGCCTTTGCGGGTAAACACCATGTTTGCAATAGCTACTTCATCAGGAGTTCCTTTTTTCATAATTCCGCCGATACCCGTGTAAACATCCTCGGTATTCTCACGAACTACCATCAAATCAACATCCTCGATTTTTATATTTTTCAAAGGGCAGAGGGATTCCGAATAAAGCTTTATCGGCCTGAGGTTAATATAAAGATCGAGCTTGAATCGTATTCCAGCTATTACAGCTCTCTCCACCAATCCGACCTCAATCCTGGGATCGCCAATCGCGCCGAGATAGATAGCGTCATGCTCCTTGTATTCAGAGTAAACCGATTCCGGCACCAGTTCGCCGGTCGCCAGATAATGTTCCGAGCCGAACGGGTATTCGGTTGTCTCGTATTCAAAACCGAACAGCTCCGATGCCTTTGATAAAACTTTCAGGGCCTCTTTTGTTACTTCCGGCCCGATACCATCCCCGCCTATTACCACAATTTTGTACATATTCCGCCTTGGTATATTAATTAATATTATCTACTATTTTTTTCTAATCAAGTCTTAATCTTCTCCAATACCCAGCCCTTTAGTCCGCCCTTATCCATTATAGTCTGCATGAAAGGCGGGAAAGGCACAAACGAAAACTCTTTTCCCTTGGCCACATTTTTTATTTTACCGCCGAAAACATCGATCTCAAGCTCATCGCCGTTTTCTGTAGCTTCAACACATTCGGGCGATTCAAAAATCGGCAATCCTATATTGATACAATTGCGATAGAATATCCTGGCGAATGATTTCGCCACGACCGCGCCAATGCCCGCGCTTTTCATAGATAAGGGAGCGACCTCTCTTGACGATCCGCAGCCGAAATTGTCATCGGCAACCATAATATCGCCGCGGCTGATTTTTTTATGAAAGTCCGCGTCGTAATCCTCCATGCAGTGTTTGGCAAGTTCAATGTCATCGGTTAAATGACACCACCTGCCAGGGAGAATAACGTCAGTATTGACATTTTCGCCCGCCCTGTATGTTTTACCTTTTAGTATCATATTTTATTCTCCAAATAATTTCTTACAATTCGTCCGGCGACCCTACTCGCCCCATTACCGCCGATGCCGCCGCTATGGCTGGATTAGCGAGATAAACTTCCGATGTCAGATGTCCCATTCTGCCTTTGAAATTACGATTTGTAGTTGAAACGCATACCTCGCCATCGCCAAGCACGCCCATGTGGCCGCCAATACACGGCCCGCAGGTCGAAGTTGAGAAAATACAGCCAGCGTCAATAAAGATTTGCGGCAGGCCCAGATCAAACGCTTTGCGGGCGATCAACTGAGATCCAGGTATAATAATTGCCCTGACGCTGGGATGAACTTTTCTGTTTTTGAAAATGTCCGCCGCCCTGACAAGGTCTTCCAGCCAGCCATTGGTGCACGCGCCGATAACAACCTGATCGATTTTTACGTCTTTAATTTCAGAAACTGGACATACATTATCAGGGGAAAACGGCTTTGCGACTTGAGGTTCGATTTTTGATACATCATAATCCTTGATAATCGCGTATTCAGCGTCGTTGTCCGCGGAATATGTTTTATATGATGGGTTTTCTCTGCTAAACCTCGGCGTTGATTCCACAAGCTCTTTTGTTTTTCCGTCAAAATTGAATATGCCGGTTTTCCCGCCTGCCTCAATCGCCATATTTGCCATGGTGAACCTGTCGGCCATGGGGAGAACGTCAAAAACATCGCCGTGATATTCCAGCGACATATAGGTCGCTCCGGCAGTTGTTAAATCCTTTAGCGTGTATAGTATCAAATCCTTGCCGTATACATGAGAATTGAGCTTTCCGGTATAATTCAATTTTGCGGATTGCGGAACTTTCAACCAAACCTCGCCTGTCGCCCAAGCGCCGGCGATATCTGTTGAACCAACTCCGGTGGCGAGGCAATTGATCGCCCCCGCGGTGCAGGTATGAGAATCCCCGCCGACCATGATCTGGCCGGGAAGAATAACGCCCTCCAGCGGCAATACGGCATGCTCGATGCCCGCGCGTCCTACCTCGAAATAGAATTTCACGCCATGCCTGTTGGCGAAATCGCGTACTATTTTCGTAATGCCCGCGGCGTTAATGTCCTTGTTGGGAGTAAAATGATCCGGCACAAGACAGATCTTTTCAGGATCATATACTTTATTAACTCCCCACTTGTTAAGTTCTTTTATTGAAAGCGCCGCCGACAATTCATTTGCCATGGCGATATCAACAGGAACTGTTACAATCTGACCCGGAACAACGCTTTCAAGCCCGGCATGATCGGCTATTATCTTTTCAACTATTGTTTTGCCCATTTCTTAAACCCGAACTGTTATTTCAAAATAACAATCAGTTCTATCTCCTTATTTTTTATCTCTTTTCTTGCCTGTCTTAATTTCCCTGTCCCATTTAGAGAGAGAGTCAAGGGAAGCGCTGTCGTCCTCATGCTCATAGTACTTTATGATCTCCTCAACTTCTTCGTCGGTCATAACGCGGTTATGCTGTTTTGCCGCGCGGAATATTTCATCCACAAGTTTCTTGTCCGGCTCAACCCCTCTCTGTTTCAACCAAAATACTATATTCGATATACCGGACATAAACCCGATTTCTATCACTTGTCGCAATCCAACCATGCTCGCCGGAACGCCAGAATATACCCTATCGGCTAACCAGTCCTCTCCCTTATTCTTCGCTTTGATAATCGCAGCGGCATGAACGCCAGTGCTGGTGCGGAACGCGTCCCTTCCCATAACAGGATAATTCGAGGGAATTGAAACACCGCACGCCTTTGATGCCGATTCACAATAACGCGCGAGACTTGTCAGGTCGCGATCATATACTTCCGCGAGATTGAGATTAACCAGAAGCAAATCCATGGCCGTGTTGCCGACCCTTTCCCCGATCCCCAATGCCGTAGCATGCACTCTGTCAACGCCTTGGGCGATTGCAGCCATAGTGTTTGGAATGGCAAGCCCCCTGTCCGAATGGCCATGCCAGTCGATTTTGACTTCCGGATTGATTTTATTCACTACGGCTTTAACATATTTCATTAAATGATACACGCCAATCGGGGTCGCGTGCCCAACGGTATCGCAAACGCAGATTCGCTTTGCTCCTGCCCCTATCGCCGTTTTATATAATTTTTTAAGCGTTTTAGGATTCGCCCTTGTGGTGTCCTCCGTTACATACATCACGGGAAGACCGTTCTCTGTCGCGTAACTTACTGCCTCTTCAGTTAATTTCAGCATTGTATCAATTGTCCAGTCTTCGGCAAACTGTCTTATGGGAGAAGAACCTATAAAAGTACAGGCTTCAATGGGATAACCAACTTTTTGAGATATTTCAATTAATGGCGTAATATCCTGCTTTACAGTCCTTACGGCGCAATTGGGCGTTAGCTTCATTTTGTTTTTGGAGATGTGCTTGGCGAGCGTCAAAATATCCGATTGCGCGCGAGGCCCTGCCCCAGGCAGCCCAATATCCGCCGTATCGATCTGAAGGGCTTCCATAAGCTCAAGCAGTTCGATTTTCTCCTCGATTGTCGGGTCAGTAATTGACGGCGACTGAAGGCCGTCTCGCAAGGTCTCGTCATCAAGCTGAAGTTTTTCATTGTGGCGAAACTTAAACCCTTTTCGCTTATTCCAATCGTACGTCAGAGAATTTTTATTCAGGTCTTTTCCCATTATTCCCCCGCTATTGCTTTTAACGGTTGCCTGTTTTCGCTTAGAGCACTTAATTCTTTATAATACTTATCAGCCTGTGCCTGTAATGTTTCAATTTCCTTATTGCTAATATATTTAAACCGTCCCTGCATTTTCAGGTATTCAGAAACAGGAGTTGATTTCGATTGATGCGTAATAGCGGTCCTCTCTCCCTCTTCAATTTCATAAAGCGGAAACATATTGCATTCCACGGCCAATCTCGCAAGGGTAATGCTGTCTTTAGGGTCGGATTTCCATCCCGGCGGGCAGGGCGAAAATACGTGAAGAAATTTAAAGCCGTCAATTGCCATGGCCTTTGATACCTTGCCTCTTAAGTCATCAATGAAAGCAGGGGAGCATGTGGCAATATACGGTATTTTATGAGAAGCCAAAATTAAATCGATGTTTTTCTTTGGCTCCGATTTCAATCTGCCTTTTGGGGTAGTGGTCGTCCAACTGCCGAATGGAGTCGCCGAACTTCTTTGAACGCCGGTATTCATATAAGCCTCATTGTCGTAACAAACATATAAAATGTTTTCGTTCCTTTCCGCGATTGCCGAGAGCGCGCCCATTCCAATATCAAAAGTGGCCCCGTCCCCCGCCCAAGCCATTACGGTTACATTAGGTTTACCCGACATCTCAAGTCCCGCCTTTACACCGGCGGCGCATGAGGCGACAGCGCCGAATGGAGTATGCATAAACGGCACTGGCGATATGCTGTGTGGAAATATGCCATCCGTGACTGCGGCACATCCGGCAGGCGCTACTATTATTGTCTCTTTTCCCAAGACCTCAAGGATATGCCTTAATATGATTTTCTCGCCGCAGCCAGGGCAAGCGGTGTGTCCGCAAAATTCTCCGCCGGCGAATATTTGACTTTCAGACATCGATTACCCTTTCAACCCAATCCAATGAATATCTTTTGTTTCGGTATTGCCTATTAGACCATATATCTCTTCAATATTGCGGGAAGTGATATCGCGCCCTCCAAGTCCTGCTATAAATTCTTTCATAATATAACTACCGCCGTTTTGAGCGACGATAGCGCGAATCTCCTGTGTGAATACTCCGCCGGTGCCCGGAGATAAATTTCTGTCCAGTACGCCGTATTTTACATTTGGTTTAAGATATGATAACAATTCCTCGGTTGGAAATGGCCGAAGCTGTCTAACGCGCAACAAGCCAACTTTTTTCCCGGCCTGCCTCATAACTCTCACCGTGTGAAAAGCGGTTGAGGATGCTGAGCCCGACGCAATTAATACTTTTCCCGCGTCCTCAATATAATGCGGTTCTACCGGCTTATAGCTTCTGCCGGTTAACTCGCGATATTCATTATAAATTCTATTTATAACATTCTGAGCGTTATTAAAAGTCTCATGCAATTTATATCGCATTTCCATAAAATTATTCGGCAGGGTGCCCCCCGAAAAAGTGCGCGGATTATTTGTATCGAGAAAATACTTAGCCTCTCTTTTGGGAAGAAAGGCATCGATCATCTTTTGGTCCGGCAGATCGACAGCTTCATTCGTATGGGAAATGAAAAAACCGTCGTAACATGCCATACAAGGTATCAAAAGTTCTTCGGCTATTTTAAACGAGCAAATTACGCTGTCCAAAATTTCCTGATTAGACCAGCAATAAAACTGCATCCATCCAGTGTCCCTTTGGGCGACCGAGTCGGTCTGATCACACCAAATAGTCCAGGGCGCCGCCATCGCTCGATTGACATCAACCATGACAATAGGCAACCTTGCTCCGGAAGCCCAGAAAAGAAGCTCATGCATCAATGCCAAGCCCTGCGCCGATGTAGCAGTAAATGTTCTTACGCCCGCCGATGACGCGCCGATTAATGTCGCCATAGCCGAGTGTTCGGATTCGACCTTGACGAATTTCGCGTCGAGTTCTCCCGATCCGCAAATTTCAGACAGCTTCTCGGAGATAGTTGTCTGAGGCGTTATTGGATACGCCGAAATCACTTGAACCCTGGCAAGCTTAACGGCCAGCGAAGCGGCCTCATTTCCCGAAATAACCTTTCTCAACTGGCATCGTCCATTCTTAAAGACCCGCAGGGGCATTCTGTCGCGCAGATGCCGCATCCCTTACAATAATCAACATTTATGTGATACCCACTCGCGTTTTTAATTACCGCCATATCGGGGCAATAGTTGTAACAATTATCACAGCTATAGCAAACGCCGCACGAAAAACATCTCTTAGCTTCTTCAAATGCCTCTCGCGCGCTACTGACGCTTTCATTCTTGATAAGACGTTTCTTTCTTTTTTCAAGATTTATTTTTGTAAAATAATAGTAGTTAATATCCTCCGGTCCGGCAATGATTGCTATGTTATCCGGAGGTTGATGCTTCTCGCCATTTAGAAAGCCATAAATCTTTTCCGCCGCCAGCCGCCCGGATCCGACAGCATGCGGTACGGTCCTGGGATTGGGAAGAATGTCTCCGCCAACAAAAAGCCGGTTTCGCAAACGCTTATCAATTGGACGGAAATCAAAATCGCCATCGCTGTTTTTCTCAATCCCACTAAAAAATGTCAGATCGGGGTCTTCGCCGATTGCCGAAAATATTTTATCCGCGATTATCTCAAATTCCGAACCGGGTATCGGCACGGGCCTCGATCTCCCGGACTCGTCAGGTTCGCCCAGTTTCATGCGGATATTTATAGCTTTTAATTTATTGCTGTCTGCTTTTTCGATTCGTATGGGGGCGGCGAGAAAGTCAATTTTAATCGGCTCGGATTTCAACTGCTCTATTTCTTCGACAAAGGCAGGCATTTCCGCCTCGGTTCTTCTATACAGAAGTTTCACATTACCGCCAAGCCTGTAAGCTGTTCGGGCAACATCGCAGGCTGTATTGCCGCCGCCGATTACAACAATATCTTTATTTTCAAGCGTTATCTTATCACCCGAATTTACTTTCTTTAAAAAATCAAGTCCCGGTTCAATTCCGGTTAGGGTTTCGCCCTCAACTCCCATTGTTTTAGATCGATGAGCGCCTGTTGCCAAAAACAGAGCATTATACTTATTAAGCGTTCCAATATCAAAATCGCGACCGAATTTCATGTTCGGCTTAAATTCGATTCCCGCCAATATCCTCTTGAGTTCAATATCCAAAACGTCATTGGAAAGCCTGTACGACGGTATCCCGTAATAAAGAATGCCGCCGGGATAACTGTTCTCATCAAAAATTGTTACATCAATTCCTTTACGCCTGAGATAATATGCCGCCGATAAACCTGCGGGGCCCGCGCCGATAACGGCCGCTTTTTTGCTAACAATGGCAGGCAATGAAGGCGGAGTATAATTTTCAACTCCCCAGTCGCCAATAAATTTTTCCATTAGCCGGATATCGATTGCAGTATCGAAATCGCCTCGGCTGCATTTCGATTGGCACGGATGGTAACAAACCCTGCCGCAAACAGCAGGCATGGGGTTGGATTGTACTAATAATTCAAAGGCCTCTTTTGTTTTGCCGGTTTTTAATAAATCAAGATAACCGCAAATGTCCTCGCCTGCCGGGCAGTTGAAATTACAGGGCGGAGTTTTGTTCTCATACTTAGGAGTAGTTGATCGCCACGCACCGGTCTTGTTCCAGTCCATGTTCGCGCTGCTGACTGCCAGCTCCGGCATTTCATCCAATGTTTTAAAGAGAATAAACTTACCCAACTTTTTCCACCGATTCGTATGCTTTGCGGACTGCTTTCAAATTGTTCTCGATTTTCATAGGAACTTTATTTTCCACCGCTTTCAGCAAATTATCCAACTTTAAATCGCCTGCGGCTTTCGCGAACGCTCCCAGCATGGCCGTGTTTACCAGGGGCTGGGCCTTCGATCCCAAACCGCAATCCAATGCAATCCTGTTAGCGTCTATATAAAAAACATTGTACTCCAATAAATCACCGGGCCCACCCTTTGAATTTATTATAAGGGTTGCTTTATCGGCCAGCGATGGTTTGAATGTCGGAGATTTAATAACGTCATGAGATAACACAAGACCCATATCCGCCTTGTATATCATGCTTCTTAGAAATATAAATTCCTCATCAACCCGCAAAAATGCCATTACCGCCGCGCCGCGCCGTTCGACTCCGAACGATGGAAAACTTTGGACCTGATAACCCTCGTGGAAATACGCCTCGGCAAGGATCTCGGAGGCAACAACCGCGCCTTGTCCTCCTCTGCCGAAAACAGTGATCTCTTTCATTCTATCTATCGCTGTATCCATTCTGCTACGCCTGATGCGCTAATATGAAACCTTTACTTGTTGGATAATAAATGTTTGGCGATAACCAGCCGCTGGACCTCGGAAGTGCCCTCAAAAAGTTCTGTTACGCGCGCGTCACGATACATCCTTTCAACCTGGTATTCTCTGATATACCCGTAACCGCCCAGCACCTGAATGGCTTTATGAGTTACTTTCGTAGAAATCTCAGAGGCGTAAACCTTTGCCTGGGCCGCCTGAAGAGAATACCGTTTTCCCTGGTCTTTCAACCACGCGGCTTTGTAAACCAGCTGGCGGGCGCTTTCTATCATAATCGACATGTCGGCCAGATGAAACTGTATCGCTTGAAATGCCGATATGGTTTTCCCGAATTGCTCCCGCTCCTTTGAGTATTTAAGAGCTATCTCGAATGCCGCCTGAGCTATGCCGACCGCCATAGCGCCGCAGCTGATTCTGCCTCCATCGAGAGTGGACATGGCAACCCTAAAACCTTTGCCTTCCTGGCCAAGAAGATTTTCTTTAGGTATAGAGCAATCGCTGAAAATCAGCTCCGTTGTAGGCGAGCCTTTCAGACCCATTTTTTTTTCGATTGTGCCGATTTCAAATCCATTGGTATCCTTTTCAACAATAAAGGCCGATATGCCTTTGGGGCCGGAACCTTTTTTTGCCGTAGCGAAAACTATTACGCTGTCTGCTAACGAGCCCATGGTAATGAATATTTTTGTGCCGTTTATAACGTAGCCATCATTTTTCTTCGCATAGGTAGTAATCAAAGAAGCCGCATCGGAACCCGCTCCCGGTTCCGAAAGCGCGAACGCTCCAACCTGTTCGCCGCTGCAAATACCGGGAAGATATTTCTTTTTCTGCTCTTCCGTGCCAAATTCGGCTAACGGGTATCCGTAGAGAGAATTATGCAATGCCAGAACCGCCGAATGCGATGAACATCCCTTGGCTAATTCCTCGGACGTAACCGCGTATGACACCGTATCCATTCCGCCGCCGCCATATTCTTCCGGCAGCGTTAATCCCATCAGGCCAAGATCGCCCATTTCCTTTAACAGGGCCGGGTCCATTTTGCTTTCCGAGTCGAACTCTTCCGCCCTCGGTTTCAGCTTCTTTTCAGAGAATCCGCGTGCCACTTCCTGAACGGCCAACTGGTCTTCGGTCAAATCAAAATTCATCTTATTCCCTTTACGCCAAAAATTTCATTAGAATTCCACGATCAATTAAAACAAAATATCTGAATTTTATTTCTGACTGTAATCGTAAAAACCACGTCCGGATTTTCTTCCGAGATATCCGGCCTTTACCATCGCCTTTAAAAGAGGCGGAGCGGCATAATGATGGTCTTTGAATTCATCAAAAAGGATTTCCGCGATATAATATGTCGTATCAAGTCCGACAAAATCGGTCAACTCCAGCGGCCCCATCGGATGGCCGCAGCCGAGCTTCATGCCATTGTCGATATCTTCTTTGGTGGCGACTCCCGCTTCGAGCGCGCGGATTGCGTCAAGCAGATACGGAACAAGAAGACGGTTCACGACAAAGCCGGGACTATCATTGCAGGATACGACTACTTTACCAAGCTTTTTGCCAAACGCTTTAGCCGTTTCAAATGCCCCATCGGATGTCGCGACTGTTTTAACAACCTCTACTAGTTTCATCACCGGAACAGGATTGAAAAAATGGAGTCCGCAAAACTGGTCGGCGCGGCTGGTGGCCGCTCCCATCTCGGTTATAGATAACGAAGATGTATTAGATGCGAATATCGCCTCTTTCTTGACTATGCTATCGAGCTCTTTATAAAGTTCTCTCTTGATATCAAGATTCTCTATTATGGCTTCGCAAATTATATCGCAATCAGCGAGATCTTTAAGGTTTGTTGTGCCTTTTATTCTGCTTAAAATATCCTTTTTGCCGTCTTCATCAAGCTTGCCCTTTTTAACCGCCCGCGATAATGACTTATCAATGCGTCCAAGCCCCTTTTGAAGAAAGTCATCGCTTACTTCTCTAATGACGACATTAAGCCCCGCCTTTGACGCTATCTCCGCGATTCCTGAACCCATCAGGCCGCAACCGCAAATTCCTACCATCTTAATTTCCATTTTCACACCTCACGCTAAACATTTTACATTATCACCATCATCTTCATTTTTCACAAGCCCGGCCGATTAACCCCTCCGGTCAGGTAAGAAACAAAAATATTCCCACAAGTTCAAGACTTAAGTTATTTTAAACCCATATCAGGCTTAGAAAACGATAATGGACCTCAGACCCTCGCCTTTTCGCAACAGATCGAAGGCGTCGTTGATTTTATCAAGTTCAAACCGCCCGGTAACCAGCTCCTTGACTTTGATTTTGCCCATCCTGCAAAGTTCTATTAACTTAGGATAATCAACAGGACGACAGCCAAGCGAACCGACTATTTCCATTTCGCGATACATGATTTTGCCTGCATTCAGGGAAATATCCTTATGCGTATATCCAAGCACAACCAGCCGTCCGCCGCCGCGAAGGGAATTAAACGCCGTCTCAATGGTTTTGGGGTTCCCAATCGCCTCAATGGCAATATCAGCACCGCCGCCGGTCATTTTTTTTACGGCTTTGGTCCAGTTTTCGTCTTTATTAGGATTAATGGCAACATCAGCCCCTAATTTTTTAGCCCATTCCAATTTTTCCTCGGAAATATCGACTGCAATTACCGATCCGCCGACAGCGGCGGCCACCTGGACAATATTGATTCCAACTCCTCCACAG
>CAZKYQ010000067.1:0-13080 GCA_964556975.1 uncultured Ignavibacteria bacterium | reverse complement strand
ACATTGCCGCTTTCGGCGGCAAGGGCCAGAATTTATCTTGAGACATTTTATAAGTCGGGGCTTGCCGATATTGATAAATTTCATTTTTCTCATATTCCCAGAATAAACACCACGACAAAAATAAAAGATTATTTTACAGATGATATTAAAACGCAAATAAAAAACTATGATCCCGTAGGGTCTTTTGGAAAACAGCTTCCGGAGGATTTATTCAAATGGCGTCACATCCTAAGGGCGCAACATCTGGAGGCCAGATCATTGCTTTCAGGGTATTTGTTGTCGTCTCAGGGAGACAGGGTTTCAGCGGCAAATTCAATTGAGGGGCGTTATCCGTTTTTAGATCATCGGGTGGTGGAATTCGCGGCTAAAATCCCGCCCTGGTACAAAATGATGGGCCTCAAAGAAAAGTTAGTCCTCAAGAAAGCTATGAAAAAGGAATTGCCCCCCGAAATTACAAATAGGGTAAAACAGCCATATATGGCGCCTGATTCAAACAGCTTTTTTCAAAAGGATTCGCCTCCATATATTAATGAAATGCTATCGGATAAATCACTTGGAAGTGCCGGGCTTTTCAACCCTGCTTTTGTTGCAAAACTGAAAGCCAAGTGCGCCAGATTACACCACGCGCATCTTTCATTCAAAGATAATATGTCGTTTATTGGGATATTGTCGGCCCAGCTTTTAGTTGATCAGTATATCGATAATTTCAAACCGGCCGAGAGCTTAAACAGGGAGTCTTTTAAAGTCTGGAAAGATTTTTCAAAAAAAAGCGCTTAAGATCAAGATCAGCACTATATTGAATAAATAGGCATTGTTTTGTATTTACAAACAAGTATTTTTTACATAAATAAAGATCTGCCAGGCCTTGTCGAAAATTATTGATAGGGAACAGGATAGCTGGCACGACAATTGGATTGGGAAGAAAAACGCAAAATCCGGATTGCAAATGACAATACAACCTTTTGGGAGGAATCTTGGAAATAAAAACTGAACTTCGAAATTTCATTTTGGAAAATTTCATGATGGGCATGGAGGAAAGTGATTTAAATGATTCTGATTCTCTGTTGGATAAAGGTATAATTGATTCTACTGGCGTGCTGGAGCTTGTTGGTTTTCTTGAGGAACATTATGAGTTTACAATAGAGGATGACGAACTTGTTCCGGAAAACCTGGATTCGGTAAATAACTTGATTAAATTTATTGAAAAGAAAAAATCATAACAAACAATGTTAGTTCATCGGTTTCTGGAGAGCAGCGCCGAAAAATATCCTAATGGGGAAGCGCTGGTTCATTTGGAGTCAAGATCCAATTATGTTGAGTTGGAAAAATGCTCAAACCGCCTTGCCAATCAGCTGATTGAATGCGGCGTTAAGCCCGGCGATAGAGTTGGAATACTGTATGAAACCTCCATAAATTATGTCATCAGTTTTTTTGCTGTTCTAAAAGCCGGAGGGGTTGTTGTGGCGTTGAACACCGCGACTACACCCAGAATAATATTGGGGATTATATCAAACTGCGCGCCAACCGCTTTAATTATTCAGAAACAACATGCTCACTTTCTTAAAGATATTATCAGCGATTTAAAAAGCGTCAAAAATATTGTTATAAATGACAAGGGCGAGAATTATTTTAAAGGCCAAATGATCTCATTACATAGTTTCGATGAAATCCAACAATCCGTGGATCCCAAGAGGCCGTCCGTAAAGATCGGTGAAGCTGATTTAGCCGCGATTATTTATACGTCCGGTACAACGAACGATCCCAAGGGCGTTACGTTGACGCACAAGAATTTTTCCGCTAATACGGATTCCATAGTAGAATATTTGGCTCTGACGCATAAGGATAAGGTCATGTCTATTTTGCCGTTTTTCTATTCCTATGGGAATTCTTTGTTATTGACGCACATAAGGGTTGGCGGCTCTGTTGTAATCGACAATCGTTTCGCCTACCCCAATGTAATATTAGATATTATGGCCAGGGAAAAGGTAACCGGTTTTTCAGGCGTCCCGTCAACGTTTGCTATTCTTATGCATAAATCGAATATAATGAATTACAACTGGGACCATTTGCGATATTTAACTCAAGCCGGCGGGCCCATGACTCCGGCTTTGACGAGGAAAATAATGGATGCCATGCCTCATATAAAAATCTTTATCATGTATGGCCAGACAGAAGCGTCGGCCAGGCTTTCATATTTGAAACCTGAAAAACTTCTCGACAAAATAGGATCAATAGGCAAGGCGATTCCGGGCGTTACTCTCACAATTAAAAATGAACAAGGCGAAACATGCGTTCCGGGCGAAATTGGCGAGATTGTGGCCCGCGGCGATAATGTTATGAAAGGTTATTGGAACCAGCCGGAGGCGACATCCGAAGTATTAAAGGATGATGGCCTTCATACAAGCGACCTTGCCAAATCCGACGAAGATGGGTATTTATATATTGTCAGCCGCAAGTCCGATATGATAAAATCAGGAGCGCATAGAATCAGCCCCAAGGAAATCGAGGAGATTCTCGCGGAGCATAACGATATTATCGAGTCGGCTGTAGTCGGAGTTCCGGACGAAATCCTCGGCGAAGCCATTACGGCGGTAATAGTTTTAAAAAATGATTCGAAAACAACAGATAAAGATATATTAAGGCATTGCCGTTCCAATCTTCCGGCTTTCAAAATTCCAAAGAAAATCGAATTCAGGAATGCAATTCCAAAAACAGCATCGGGCAAAATAAGGCGGCATCTTCTGGTTAAGGAGATGACCGAATAAAATAAGGAGTATAGCATGAAATTTACCAAAGATTTAATAAAACTGGACTGCGAAAAAGTCGTTGAAAAACTAACAGAGGGCCTAAGAAATCAGGTCTATAATGATCTTAGGCGACAGGGCGCCGTAGTCGGAACTTCCGGAGGAATAGATTCAGCCCTTGTGGCGGCGCTTTGCACAAAAGCATTCGGGCCGGATAAAATGTATGGAGTGCTATTGCCCGATAAGGACTCATCGCCGGATTCCAAGGCTCTTGGCATTGGATTGGCGGAAACTTTTGGATATAAATATGAAACAAATGATATGACTGAAGGCCTCGCGGGGGCCGGATGCTACAAATATCGCGATGACGCGTTCAGGCAAGTTTTCCCTGAATGGCAAGATGGGTGGAAAGCAAAGATTGTCCTGCCTACTAATATTCTGGAATCGAAACGTTTTAATGTTTTTCGATTGGCTGTGGAATCCCCCGAAGGCGAGAAAATGGATAAGCGTCTTCCTTTGAAAGCCTATCTCCAGATAGTTGCCGCCTCCAATATGAAACAGCGTATCCGAATGATGACGCTTTATTATCATGCCGAAAGATTAAATTATGCCGTAATCGGTACCGGCAATAAAAACGAGCACGATCAGGGCTTTTTTGTGAAATACGGCGATGGCGGGACCGATTGCAAACCGATAGCTCATTTGTATAAGACTCAGGTCTTTCAGCTTGCGGAATATCTGGGGGTTCCCAAATCTATTGGGGATCGCACGCCTACCACAGATACATATCCAAGCGAGCAGACTCAGGAAGAGTTCTTCTTTGGCCTTAATTTTGAAATAATGGACCAGTTATGGCTTGCGAAAGAGGAAGGGTTTTCCTCATCGGAAGTCGCCGAAGTTATGGAATTAACTGCGGAACAGGTCGAGAGAGTTTGGGGCGATCTCGACCAAAAGAACCGGACAACAGATTATCTAAGGCAGCCGCCCTTGCATTTCTAAAGGCAATGTAAAAAGACTATTAAAGGTCCTATGCCGAAATGCAGTAGAATATGTTTTTATCCATATAATTATGCTAAATGATGAATATTCTTGACGATTGACCTAATTGGAATTATATTCACGCCGACGAAAAATAGTGATGCCACCCTAGCTCAGTTGGTAGAGCAACGGACTGAAAATCCGTGTGTCCGCAGTTCAATTCTGCGGGGTGGCATTTTAAAAACCGCTTTCTTTGCCAGCAACATGCTAATATGTTAAATATCGAAGAGGATTCGAGATAATGGTTTTCATGCCATAGATCCTCCTGCACGAATTGAACGGCTCGCCCGGGATGGCCATAAAAAACAAAAACAGCTTTCCAAATAACCGGCGAGGTCTTAAATTATCATATATGACCTTTCAGAATATAGTAAAAATGGAAAAGGCCTTTCTGGAAATAGACGCTGATCTTCCATCAATAGGCCAATAGATATTGAAAAGAGCACCGTTAATATGAAGAGCGTAATTGGCCTTTTACTAAAAATTAATTTCAAATCCGTAAACAACCGATCAGAAAATTCAAGGGGGCAAAGTCGTATTGATCTATATCGATGTCTAATAATGGCTTTAGTTCTCAATATACCGGTGATTTGTCTGATTCTCTTTTTAGATATAAAAAGCGCTGATTTTACTCTTCTGTCAGTAGTTTACGTCTTCTGTGTTTTTATAGGCTATTATGTTTTGCCGCTCCTGCTTATTGTAACGCTCCTGTTTTTGTTTTTATTTGCTTTTAAAAGGCTGCTGCTCATTTCCGCCGGCGTAATCACCGCAGTCTATATTTACTATCTGCTCATAGATTATTTTGTCTATCATGTCGCGAAAATTCATATCGATTTCTTTTGGCTTGAAGTGATTTTTAATGATTATCAAGGTTTTGGGTTGCCGGTTTCCACGCTCCGTAATGTATTGCTGATCTTACTTGGAATTATCGGAGCTGAAATTGGAATATTCGCAATTGCCAGAAGGATTGGGAAGCCCAAATACCTGATTCTGGCCTTCTCACTTTTCACTATCCTGGCCTTTTGTGTAAGCCAGGTCATCCATGTTTTTGCCTACGAGATAAACGATGATCGGATTACGAGTCTTACGCCTCGCCTCCCCATCTATATTCCGATCATTTCGCGCAGGGACGCGGTCAAATATGGAGAGCTTCTGCCCATCTTCGAGACAGAATCCGGAGGCGGGATGAATGATCATAAAAGTTCATTGAATTATCCGCTCAAGGATATAATGTACAATACGCCTCTGGGCAAAGAACTTCCCAATATTGTCATTATTTTACTGGAAAGCTGGCGTTTTGATGTAATGGACGAAACCGTATCGCCGAATATCTATGCACTCTCTAAAAAATCATCGGTGTTTCTCGATCATATCTGTTCTGGCAATTCAACAGTGGCCGGAGTATTCGGTCTTTTCTATGGGCTTCATCCAACATACTGGACAGCGGTGAAAGCTAACAGCGTGCGAATTGATAATCCTGTATTCATCGATGTTTTAAAAAACAACCAATATAATTTTGGTATCTATGCCAAATCAAATTTTAACAGGCATAAAATCAATGATACAATCTTTCGGGGTATTGAGGCGCACGAATCGTTTGCGGGAGAGACGATAGTAGAACAAGACAAAGATATGACCGAGCAATTGCTTTCATTCTTGCGCGAACAGGCGAATGATTCAAGTCGATTCATGGCCATGGCATTTTTCAAATCAAGCCATTTTCCATATCACTACACGAAAAACGATTCTATTTTTCTCCCTGCCGCAGACCTGAATTTTATGTCAGCCAGCGATGATACGGACCCCCTGTATTACTTGAATGACTATAGAAATTCAATTCATTATGTCGATCGGCTCATAGGGGGCATTATTCAGAATTTGGATTCACTCGGGGAAATGTCTAACACGATCATCATTGTTACTACTGATCATTCCGAAGAGTTAAATGACAACAGGGCAAATTATTGGGGGCATGGAAGCAATTTCACGCAATATCAGATCAAGGTCCCGCTGATCCTTTATATTCCTGATAGGCAACCGCGACAGATTGAATATAGGACGTCGCATTTGGATATCCCGACAACTCTTTTGCAGGAAATCTTTGGCTGTTCGAATGATATCCGGGATTACAGCAACGGGAGAAACCTATTTGAAAAGCAAACGGAGCTGCGCCCGCTTGTTATCGGCAACTATGTCAACCACGCGTTTGTCATTGAGGATAATGTCTATGAGATTTATCCCATGTATACCAAAAAATATAAATTGAACGATATTAATACGAAAGCGTCCAGCCCCCCTTTCGAGATCATCAAAATTATCAAAGAAGAAATCAATCGCTTCTACTACGATAACAATACAATCGAAAACGATTAGCAGGACCTGTAAATGATCCTGCCGTAGGTCGGAAGCCCCGCGCTTCCGACAGAGTAGTTGCAAATGCAATATAATCGCTATTGAGAATTATCTTTCTCCATCAACTCCCGGCAGATTGTGGTTTTATTGAATCCATCAAATTCCTGAATGCCTTATCTGAGGCCGATACTGTATTCTCCGGACCGGTAAACTTGAAAAAGACCGAACCTTGGGGCCCTTCGACAATCGCTCCCAAAAGACGGTAGCCATCTTTTTTGCCGGAGACCTGCATCATTGCGCCGGAAACAAGATAAGTGCCCCTAAGATCAATTAAAGTTGTTTTAATACCGTTTTCTTCGGTTACCTCGATCTTGGCCTTTTCCATAGAATCGCCGCCGTCAGGCTGTCCGAACTGACCGGCCCATCTTTGAATATTGGCTTCGGTGCCTCCGCCCGACGACGCTCCGAAATAGAAAACCGCGCATTCAGCGCTGTCCGTGTCGCTTTCGGCGGCACTAATAATATATGTAGCCAGCCTCATTGATTTTTCCTGTCCGCTTCTCCAGCCAGTCGGTATGTTCCATTGCAGTCCGCCTCCGCTCCCAATTGACGCTGAAAGGCCTGCTGTATCGCCTTCTGTTTTTTCTTTTTTGCCAGAACAAGCAACCAGAAGGACCATTAGTGACAATGCAGTGACTAATTTTGCTGTGCGAGATTTATTCACTCTTAACTCCTTTTTATTAAAACCATCATTTAATTTCTCAACCGCTTAATTTATCCAGATCTTTATTTCTTAAGCGAAAAATCTGAAATCCTATCAAGGAAATAGCAAGAAACAATAACATAAAGTCAAAACTTCCTCCGAGCGTTACAATTATCAATCCAAAAGTCGCGATTGAAACGCACATTGCCGCTATTATATATGTTATATTTGTGAGCCCCTGATAGGGGATATCTTCTTCGTTTTCGATTCGCGGAAGCTTGCTCAAAAGTAATCTTTTTATTAGTTGAATGGCTCCCAATTCTGCAACCGCCGCAATCAGAAATACATTACGAACCATGATGGTATCCCTGCCGATCTCAATTACAACAAATCCCTGAATAAAATAGGCAATTGCCGCAAGTGAAATATCAACACCAAAAACCAGGTACAGCGCCATTAGCGAAAATTTGGCTATAAGTTCATTTTTTTGGTTTTCCGAAAGCGGCGTCATATTTTATTTTTCCTTTTAATTTTAAAAAATTCCTGCATTATCCCGGAACATTGTTCAAGCAGAATACCGCTTGAAACCGCGAAGTTGTGGTTTAATCTGTTGTCTTGGCCCACATTATACAAAGAACCGCAAGCGCCGAATTTTGGATCGGGCGCACCGTAGACAAGCCTGTCTATTCTGGATAATATTAGCGCTCCGGCGCACATAAAGCAAGGTTCGATTGTGCTATAAACAGTACATTCGATAAGGCGCCAGGATTCCAGATGCTCGGAGGCGGCCGTAATCGCTAACATCTCCGCGTGTGCTGTGGGATCTTGAAGCGAGAGCGTTCGGTTGTGCCCGCGTCCTATTATTTTTCCATTATTGACAATTACACATCCTATCGGGACCTCGTCTGCTTTGGCGGCCTTAATTGATTCTTTAATAGCTTCTCCCATGAAATTCTCATCAAAATCCAATCGGCCGGTAATATCGCTTTTCATAATCTTTATTTATCCTTTTTCCCAAAGAAATGCAACTTCAATATTTCATTTGCCATTTTATCCGATATATATTAATTCTCGATAATGTTATGTTTATCAAAATGTACATTTGAGGGTTTATGCTATCTCTGAGCAAAAGAATTCTGGAAGCTATTGAGGCTTATAGAAGCAAAGATATTACCGCGTCCCGCAAAGCGCATTCTTCCGACAATATAAAAACGTCGTTTGAGGAGCATAAAACCGGCGCCGGGGCATATTTGGGTGAGGCTGTTTATGGCGCTCTCGACGGCATAGTCACAACATTCGCCGTAGTCGCCGGAGTGGAGGGAGCAAAGCTATCATCCGGTATCGTATTGATTCTTGGGTTTGCCAATCTTATAGGTGATGGTTTGTCAATGGGAGTGGGAAGCTATCTTTCTACCAAATCACGGAGAGAATACGAAAAAAGCGAAAGAGACCGTGAAAGATGGGAGGTCGAGAATTATCCCGATGGCGAAAGGGAAGAGATCCGGCAAATTTATAGAAAAAAAGGATTTCATGGAAATGAGCTCGATAAGGCAGTTGAAATAATCACTTCAAATCAGGACGTTTGGATTGAAACAATGATGATGGAAGAACTTGGAATAATCGAAGAGGACAATCATCCGTTTTTCAACGGGCTTTCGACTTTTGTATCTTTTTTGATTGCCGGCTTCATTCCACTTTTATTTTTCGTGGTCGCAATCGCGGTTCCCGGCTTGTCGCAATATACTTTTCAAATGTCTGTAATCCTTACGGCTGTTACACTGTTTGCTGTTGGCTCTATACGCGTGCTGGTAACGCAGACCAGTTGGTGGATTTCCGGATTTGAAATGTTGTTTGTCGGAGGGGCCGCCGCATTTGGGGCGTATATAATTGGATATGTCCTCAGAGGTTTGGCATGATGATAAATAAGAGTAAAATTCATTTTTTAGGAAACTGATTGAATTTGCTTCCTGCGAATCGGTTTTGGATAAACGGCAAACTGTTTGCGATTTGTAATAGCGGGCTGCCAAGTGTGAACGTTTCGGAATTGGATCTAAATTACTATTACATGGATTAAGTGGGGATTCGATTAGAAGCATGAAATTTCAGATTGCCAGGCAATCCATTAAGCAAGCCTCGATTCTTATAGCGGTTATCTCCATTTCTTCGCAGGGGTTGGGCCTTATTCGCGAAGCCTTGGTAGCTAACTACCTGGGAACCAGTATAGAATATGATATTCTGCTTATTTCCATGGCTGTCCCAATGATGATAGCCAATATATTATTCATGGCCATACCCTCCGCGGGCATTCCGCTTTTGCAGAACAAGACCAGGGCTAAAGGGAATTTTGCTCCAGAAGGATCGTTTTTGAAATGCAACAGCCTGATTATATTGATGATTTCCGTGGCCGTCTTCCTTTCTCTTCCCTTATTTCGAAACATCCTTGCCAGTGGCTTGAACGACTCCCAACTCGATCTTGTAATCATGTACGGCAGAATATTCTGTCTGATTATACCGATACGGGCCTACGAGGGGATTTTCAGGGCTTTACTTCAATTACGTCACAACTTCATATTCCCTGCCCTCACAATAATAGGCTTGAATATTGGGATCATCACTGCGCTTTTGACGTTGTTTCCTGAAATAGGCACTCCGGCTTATATAGTGGCTTGGCTCGCCGGGACCATCGCCCAAACGTTAATAGTGCTGGTCCCGTCTTTATTAATGATGAAACGAAACGAGAAATTACCAGGCGTCTCTTATAGTTTCGACTCTACTAATTATCTTAAATACCTTTCTGCAATCGCCATGATCGAGAGTATTGGGATGATAATCAGTCCATTCGATCGATTTCTTGCGGGTACATTTTTACCAGACGGTTACGTTTCAGCAAATTACTACGCAGTTTTGATAGGATCGATTCCGATAAGGATATTTATCTATGCTATAGGTACTGCGATTTTTCCATCATTATCCGAACATATCGCCGGTGACCGGAAGGCCGAAACCAGCAGGCTCTATCATAGAGCAGTCTCAATAGTCTTAACGATCATTATTCCTATCGCGGTATACCTTTATTTATTCGACGAAGCTACAGTCAGGATACTGTTTCAACGAGGCAGGTTCGGGACAGATTCGGTTCGGATGACCACGGAGATTCTGTCTTATTATCTTATGGGGATGGGATTCCAGGCGCTGTTCTTTATTCAACTCAAGGTAGCTTTCGCAGCAAAAATAGGAAAATACCTGCTATTCTCCAGAATTGCCTCTTTTGCCGTTAAGGGTCTTGTGGGTTATATTTTCATTAAAACCGATTGGGCCCTGGCCATCGGCGGAGGGACTTTTTTAATGTTTGTTATTAATTTTATACTGTTGGAAATTCTTCTTCTTAATCGTTTCGGACTAAAATACTCTTTAGAAGACTTGAGAATACTATTTAAAAGTCTAATTGCCGCCACGGTTTCTGTGGGGTTAATATTGGTCGCGGATTTAATCCTGAATAAAACATTTAGTTTTCATTTCCTGGTGGATATGGTAATCGTTGGTATCGTCGGATTCTCGGCGTTGTTGTTCCTTTCGATAAGATTTAAGATAATTGGAATATTCTCAAAATGAAAAAAACGCCCCATGAACTTCAATCTTTTAAAATTCAAGAAAAGGATTCTATTGGCGCTGATGAGGCAAGATATATTATAAATAGGATCACAATGATCAAATCTGGGCGAAAATTGCGAATTAAAAGCGAATCAAGTTATGCCATTGCTATTAAATAGCCAGCTTAGGATTCTCTCAAGCATTAAAACGGAGTAATTCCATGATTTTGTTTTTGGAATATTCAGCGGGAGGTATCAGAGGAGGAGAGCTTTACAATATTCATATTCATTCATTCTTGAAAAAAAATTATGGAAATGTCGTTCCTAATGAAATTCTAAATTGGCCTCGAGGATTGGCCAATCCCCTTAGGCATGCGATTTACAGCCTTAAGCAGGTAAAGACAATAAAGCCGGACATTATTGTTTTTGATGTTTCCTCGGGCATCAGAAATATTCTTGCATTAAGATGGATGAAAAAAAATGGTAAATGGGCTATTTTGATAATTCAGGAGGAAAGACCTACTTTTAGGCGAAATAATATCTTTTATAAATGGGTTGTCAGGGCCGCGGAAAATTATCTCGCAAGAAAGTCAGATATTATTATAGTAAACAGCAAATATTCTGCGAACCTGGCAAAATGCAAAAAAGCCAAATCAAACTCTCCCATAATAATGGTTCATCCCGGTATGGAAAATTCCATCCGCCTAAAACCAAATATTGCGGTAACGGATGACTCTGTTGATGAAACAATTGAGCTGCTTAATGTAGGCGTTTGTAAAAAGCAAAAGGGAATCAGATTTTTGGTGGAAGCGATCAACTTACTTTCCGACCTGGATCTCAGACTTCATTTTGTGGGAAAATATGATTCTCAAAGCAGATATTATAAAAATATCATTCGATATATCAGACGAAATAGCCTTGAAGAAAAAATAATATTCCATGGCTTTGTTGAGCCGGATGAATTGCTCGATTTATATATGAAATGTAAAATCTATGCGCATCCGTCATTGATGGAAGGTTATGGCATGGTCCTTGCTGAAGCAATGAGTTTCGGGCTTCCGATTATAGCCTCAACTGCGGGGGCCATCCCGGAGCTTGTAACAGACGATATTAATGGAATTTTAGTTAAACCCGCAGACCCCAAAAGCCTTGCTTCCGCGATTAGTAATTTATATGAGCATAGGGATCTTCGGATCAAGTTTGGCCGAAATAATTTAGAGAGGGTCAAAAAACTTTTCACTTGGGATGACTTTGAACAAAAGCTGGAAGAAGAACTTGTTCCAACTATCGAACAAATTACTGGATTAAAGACTCGGTCAGATAATAATTCTGTCGATCTCAACAAATAAATTGACAATTCTTGAAGCAATCTGTAGCAATGTATCGGTAATAGTAATCGGGATGAAAAATTTCAGTCGTTTCTTTGGTTTCATCAGGGAAGCGGTCATTTGAAATATGGCTATTATAAATGCGTTATGATCCAAAGGAACTTTGAGGGAAGTGTTCTGAGGGCATTATTATTGTTAGATAAATAATCGATCCATAAATTTCTATAATGTTCGAATATGTCTATTTTCGTAACGGCATACAAGACTTCTAATTGTTTTATATGCAATTTATGATAGGGAACCGTAGCGGGGTTATTAAGGCCATCCGATAAATTGTATAAAGACCAGTAACCTATATCATAATTCGAAATTACCTTTTTCAAGGTGTTTATACCTTCGTCATAAAGTTGGCGGATATCGTTATTATCGCTAAGGAGCATGATGTCCCGCAACCCCTATATCGCAAAAATAAAACCGTTTAAGACACGAGAATTGCGGTTGGAAGGATATTCCTCAAAATAGAGATTTCCGTCATGTTGACAAGCGACTCCACCCTCACCATAGTCTTTTTTATAAGGCTCTATCGCTTTTAGTGCAGCCTCATAATATCGAGCATCATTAAATAATCTGAACGCTCTTACCAGACATGAAATAGCCAGTCCCTGTGCCATTGCCGAAGTCCAGGTCCGCGGATTCCGAATTTTTTTACCGAGTGGGACATCATCCATCGTCCATTTTGGTCTTGGTGAGAAATAAAATAGTCTGAGATATTTCGGAAAATATCAATTCCCCGTTCATCTTTGATCTTACGGCTGTTCTCTAAATGGCCCAGAGCATACATGCTAATAAAAATAGGATAATACCCTAATCGCCCTTATTATTGAACAGCGGTATACCTTGGCCGTCAAAAGGGCCGTCGAAAAAAGCTCTACGCGATTGAGACAAGTAGTATTTAATCGGATCGCTTGGATCATAAGTGCAAAAAGCGGGATATGTACTATATTTTTTTAAATTACTACCGAAGTAATTTAACATTACATTTAATTTATATTTCAACAAGAGATTCCCTCAGGTTCAAGCGCGGAACCAATATTTTCTGGCATTTCCGCAAACAGAACTTTCTTTTGCCGAATATACAGTACAAATCTATTGACGCAAGAAAATTCAAAATGCCTTTCCCTCTGCCTCAAATCAAAGCCAACAAAATAATTGACTTTTGGCCGATTGATCTTATATTCCCAGTCGTCCTGTCCCCATCGTCTAGTCTGGTCCAGGACACCGCCCTTTCACGGCGGCGACAGGGGTTCAAATCCCCTTGGGGACGC
>CAZKYQ010000066.1:0-13090 GCA_964556975.1 uncultured Ignavibacteria bacterium | reverse complement strand
TGCTCTTGAGTACGCGCAATGTCGATGTATTTTTTAGGGTATTGTCAACCCTCGGTGCTGGTCTCGCGAGGGTAGCGGGCGGAGTCCTCGGGCGGAACGCTGTTGATATAAATTCCCGAGCCGATCTCAAAACCGGCGGGAGTCGTAATTTTGGGAATTATCACCATATACCAATGAAGATACCGTGAGTTGTCCTCGCCAACCGGCGCCGATCTGATAACGAAATTATAATCCGGGTTATCCAAACATAGATAAATTTTCAAAAGGACGTTTCGCAAGACCCAGGCCATCTCCTCAATTTCCGCGTCAGTAATATGCGAAAAATTTGTCATGTGCCGCTTGGGATAAATGCGTGTCTCAAAGGGCGTGCGGGAAGCGTAGGGGCAGAAAGCGGCGAAATTATCGGTGTCGATAATCATCCGCTCTTTTTGCCTGCGTTCCTCCTCGATCATATCGCAGTAAACGCACTGTCCCAGATTATCGTAATACACTATGGCCTGCTCGATCGGGTAACGGACATGCGGCGGGACTATCGGGGTCGCTATTATCTGCGAATGCGGATGTTCAAGCGATGTTCCCGCTTTGAAACCGTGGTTCCGAAAAATCGTAATCAGATTAATATCAGCGTTTTTCGATATCTCTTCCTGCCTTTGCCGGTATGCTTTCAGCACGGCCGAAACCTCATCTATATTCATAAGCGCAAGGTGCCTGTCATGCTTCGGCGTCTCTATGACAACTTCGGCAATTCCAAAACCTTTGGCGGCAAGAAATTTCCCGGCGCTTGTGCGGGTCGTGGCCAAGTCAGGCTTTAACGCGGCGAACTTATTCGGAACAACGCGCACCTGCCAATTGCCTTCTTCGGGAAACCTGAAAATATCGGGAGGCGTATTCTCTTCATTGCCCGGACAGAACGGGCACTTATCGCTATATGACGGTATCGGTTCCCTGGTTTCAGGATCACGCTTAAAATCGGACGGCCTCTTGCCCCGCTCCGGCGATACTATCACCCATTCTTTTGTAGCTAAATTTTGTCTGAATTCCGGCATTGTTTCCCTATCTGTCTAAAATATCGCCCATCGGGCAAGAATATTTACCATAAAATAGCTAATTGGTCAACAATAATGGCATATTCAAAATATACCGGCAATAACATATTGCTGACAAAACGCCCCGACTGGCTTGCCATCAGGATGTCGCAAGCTCCATCCTGATGGATAAATTTATTTAGAGGCTCTCTTCAACTTATATTCAGCTATTGTAGAATAAAGCACCGGCACCAGGAACACCGTTACAATCACGACAGTCATTCCCCCGAATGACGGAATCGCCATGGGCACCATAACATCGGAGCCGCGGCCTGTCGATGTCAAAACCGGTATCAACGCCAGAATAGTTGTAGCCGTAGTCATCAAGGCAGGCCTGATCCGCCGCACTCCCGCTACGACAGTTGCCTCGCGTATTTCATCTACTGTTTTCGGGTTGTTGCTGGCAAATACCTGTTTCAAATAGGTGGCAATAATGACTCCGTTATCGCTGGCTATGCCGAACAGCGCCAGAAAACCGACCCATACGGCTACAGATAGATTTACGGGATGAATCTGGAACAACTCCTGCATATTAATTCCGAAGAAAGAAAAATTCAAAAACCAGCTTTGGCCATACAGCCAGATCATTAAAAATCCTCCGGCCCAAGCGACAAAAATACCAGAGAAAACCAGCAGACTTGTTGAAACAGATTTAAACTGGAAATATAATATCAGAAAGATTACGAAAAGCGCCAACGGTAGAATCACCATCAGCTTTTTCTCCGATCTAACCTGGTTTTCGTAGCTGCCCGCGAACGTATAGCTTACGCCCGCGGGAATGGCCAGCTCACCGCTATCGATTTTGCTTTGAAGATACTTTTGAGAAGCTTTGACAACATCGACTTCAGCATAATCCGTCTTTTTATCAAACAAGACATATCCTATTAAAAACGTATCCTCGGATTTTATGACCATCGGCCCGCGAACGAAATTAACTTTTGCTACTTCGCGAAGAGGAATCTGGGTCCCGTCGAAAGCTGTTACAAGAATGCCACCCATATCCTCGATAGTTGTCCTCCGCTCGCGCTGATATCGCACCCTTACCGGATACCGTTCGCGGCCTTCGACTGTATTGGTCAGCTTTTTCCCGCCTATGGCAACTTCGATAATGTCCTGAATTTTACGAATATGAATTCCATATCTGGCGATAGCTTCGCGATCCAATTCAATCTCAAGATATGGTTTTCCTACTATTCTATCAGCGAAAACCGATGCCGGTTCGATCATTGGAACCTCTTTTAAGAACTTCTCAATTTGAAGTCCTACTTTTTCTATTGTCTCAAGGTCCGGTCCTTTGACTTTGACTCCCATTGGCGCTCTCATACCGGATTGAAGCATAACAATGCGGGCGGCGATCGGTTGAAGCTTAGGAGCAGATGTCGTGCCGGTAAGCCTTCCCGCCTTGACGATCTCATCCCAAATATCGTCTGGGTTTTTAATATGTTCCCGCCATTGACGAAAAGGCTTGCCATGGCCGTCAGCAATCAGATCGCCGCTGTCGTCTCTTGCAAACTCTTCAGTATCTTCATCATATTTGAATTTTAATCTATGGCCGTACTTATCGACGATATACTCGGGTTTATAATTTATAATCGTCTCAATCATAGAAATAGGAGCGGGATCAAGAGGACTTTCGACTCGTCCGAGTTTACCAACAACAGACTCGATTTCAGGAATAGCTGTAAAAGCCATATCCTGAGTTTTCAATATTTCCAGAGCTTCGCCGATTGACGCGTGAGGCATGGTTGTCGGCATATATAAATACGAACCTTCATCGAGATTGGGCATGAACTCCTTGCCTAATCCGGGGAACTTATGATTGAAATAGCTATAAAGCGCATTGGATTTCATAAAATCCGGTACAAAACCGAACATGCTGTTAAAACCCAGCCATGTTACTCCCCCGAAAAATATCAAAAGGACAGGAAGAAGCAGGAACATTTTTTTATTATTTAAGCACCATCGTAAAATCGGTTCGTACGCATTCAAAAACAATCTCATTATATAAAGTATTCCGCCAATCAGCAGCAGAACAAAAATAAAATTAGGTATAAAACCCTTTCCAACGCCAAGAGGCAGCCAATGTTTCGTAAGGAAATATCCAACGACAAAAACAACAATATAATTGAAAATTACGGATTTATTGCTTTCTAAACGCTGGGGAATTTTATTTTTGAATATCAGGTAAGAGGAGATAACAAATAGAATAAGCGAAGTAACCCAAAACCCCCAGACCAGCACTATCAATCCGGCGAGGATCATGCCGAACGGAATATATTTTTTAAATTTCTTTATTGAAAAATTACTTGTAAAAAGAGAATGAGCAAACGGAGGGATAATAGTTAAGGCGATTATAACCGATGAGATCAGAGCGAAAGTCTTTGTATAGGCGAGCGGTTTAAAAAGCTTTCCTTCCGCTGCCTCCATTGTAAATACGGGAAGGAATGAGACAATAGTCGTTGATATAGCCGTCAAAACAGCGCTTCCGACTTCAGTAGCGCCCCTATATATGGCCTCCAGCTTATCTTCTCCCGGTTTTAGTTTGTCCAAATGTTTCAATATGTTTTCAGTAATAACAATACCCATATCTACAATTGTACCAATGGCGATAGCTATTCCCGATAACGCTACAATATTGGCGTCGACTTTGAAAGTTTTCATGGCGATAAATGTCATCAGAACGGTCAACGGTAACAGCCCGGAAATCAAAAGCGAACTTCTGAAATGCATAACCATGATTATCACAACTATAATCGTAACAAGAATCTCATCTATAAGCGCGGTGTTCAACGTTCCCAGCGTTTCATAAATCAGCCCGGTGCGGTCGTAAAACGGCACAATAGTTACCTGAGATTGCGTGCCATTGGACAGGGTTTTCTTCGGCAATCCGGGAGATATTTCTTCAATCTTTTTCTTAACATTTTTAATAGCAGACAACGGGTTTTCGCCATAACGAACTACTACTACTCCGCCAACTGTCTCCGCTCCGCCCTTATCCAGAGCTCCTCGCCGCATAGCAGGCCCTAATGTAACATGGGCAATATCTTTAATTCTGATAGGAACATTATCATTGACCTTAACAACCGTTTCCTGAATGTCTTTCGGATCTTTGATAAACCCCAAGCCCCGTATTATATACTCAACTTTATTTATTTCGACAGTCCGCGCTCCAACGTCGATATTAGACATTTTTACGGCTTGAAAAACCTGCTCAAGCGTTACGCCATACGCCCGCATAGCATCTGGATCAACATCAACCTGATACTCTTGAACATAGCCGCCCACTGAAGCAACCTCCGATACGCCGTCCGCGGATAGAAGGGCGTAGCGGACAATCCAATCCTGAATACTGCGCAGCTCATGCAGATCCCACCCGCCGGTTGGGTTGCCGTCGGGATCGCGGCCTTCAAGCGTATACCAGTAAACCTGTCCCAAGGCCGTAGCGTCGGGGCCGAGCGAGGGCTGTACGCCTTTAGGCAAAGTGCCGCTTGGAAGCGAATTTAATTTCTCAAGCACTCTTGAACGCGACCAGTAAAACTCGACATCATCTTTGAAAATCACATAGACGGATGAAAACCCAAGAAAAGAATAGCTGCGAATCGATTTGATTCCGGGGATGCCGAGGAGCGATACGGTCAAAGGGTAAGTGATCTGGTCCTCAACGTCCTGAGGCGATCGCCCCATCCACTCTGTAAATACAATCTGCTGGTTTTCGCCGATATCCGGTATCGCGTCAACAGGTACGGGATCACGCGGAAGAAATGATATGTCCCAATCAAAAGGCGCGACCATTATCCCCCAGACAATGAGGAAAACCATAGCCAATGTTACAACCATTTTGTTGTTCAAACAAAACCTGATAATTTTGTCTAATAGCGACGGTCTTGGGCTGTTATTTGAATTTTCCACTGTCATATCTCTTTTTGTTGTAACCCTTTACTTTGCCTCTATAGTGTCTTTAATAGAGCCGCAACGGAGCATCGACTCACCATAAAAAGAGTTGTATACGGTATCTACCGTCTGCAGCCAGTATGCGCCCTTATTATTATTTGCCATAGGGCAAAAAGTCAGATAGAAATTCTCTCCGTTTCCATGGCCAAGACTTTTATTCAGGTTGATCATAACCTTTGAAAGTTCAAGAAACAGTTCTCTCGACTTTTCCATATCCTTTATGCTTATTCCGCTTTTAGAAATATCGCTAATCTTGCCTGATAAATCCATCCAAGCAATATGCGAATCGCCTTTGAATAGCGACATATTAACTGCCTGCGTGTTTTTATTCAGTTCCGCGAAACCATCTTTTGTTTGTGATAGATCATCGCTGGCTAATGCCATCTGTATTTTGAAATAACTTTCGTAAACAGGCTCAAGCGCGGAAAGGGCATCCTGACTGGTATCATAAGATAACGTTTCATGCTTGGAATGATCTTTGACTGGCGATTTCGGCTGATCTTCCCCTCCATGCTGATGAAGCATACCGCCGCCCCCTTGAGGAGTCATCATGCTCGGCTTAGCTTGGATTTGCAATTCGCTGTCGATTTTAAACGCGCCATTTGTTACAACAAGCTCGCCCTCATTGAGACCTGATTTGACTATATACTGATCTCCCGCGAGAGGGCCAAGTTCGATCACTCTGCCCTCAAATACAAATCCGTCATCATTATTTACTTGAACATAAACTACGGCCCTTGTGCCTGTCAGCAACGGGGCCGTGGATGGGATTAATATAGGGGCCTTTGATTTATTTTTGGAACCTTCCGAAACAACATTTCCATTAATATCAAGCATGGATTTTACAGTTCCGGATACAAACATGCCCGGTTTTAATTTTCCGGCTTTATTATCGGCTATTACTCTTACCTTGACCGTTCTGGTCTTTTCATTCAAAATAGGATCAATAAAGGAAATTCTTCCGGTAAACTTTTCGCCGGGAAAAGCCAGCGGCCGGAATTCCACTTCCTGTCCTTCTCTCAGCCAGGCGAGATCGGATTCATAAACATCAAACATTGCCCAAACTTCGGAAAGGTCGGCAATTGTATATATAGGCGTGCCGGTCTTAACATAAATCCCTTCTCTGGCATTCATGTGAACAACGACCCCGCCAAGCGGAGCGTTTATTGTAATATGGCTGGAAAATTCATTTGATTTCTCTATCTCACTAATCTGAGATGGAGTCAATCCTAATAAATTCAGCTTCTCTCTCGCGGCTTCCAAAGTAGCCTCTATTGTGGATTTGAACACCGAACTGGTATTTTCACTCAATTTAGCTGCGGCCTGTTTGGCTTGTAACAGTTCTTCCTGCGCGCTTAATAACTCAGGCGAATAAAGTTGTACCAGCGGATCACCGCGCCTGACCGATACCCCTGTATAGTCGGCATAAAGGCTGTCTATTCTGCCGGGGGCCCAAGCGGTGATATAGGCCAGTTTGGTCTCATCATAATCGATTTTCCCAACCATCCTCGTTTCCCCGCTCGCGAACTCGCGTATTGCCGGAGTAACGCTGATCCGGGCAAGCTCAACCGCCGTTTCGGACATCTTCAGTTGCCTTTCGCCAAGATCATCGTCGGAAGAGCTTTCCAACGGGATCAAATCCATAAAACAGATCGGGCATTGGCCTGCTTTGGGAAGCTTGATTTGAGGATGCATGGAACAGGTCCAGACCGTGGCTTCTTCTGTTTGCGAATGTCCATCCTCCGCACCCTGGCTGTTAGAGGGACTGTCTCCGCTAATCATCCAACCAAGAAAAAAAGCCATAACAACTACCGCTATGAATATATATAAAGGCGTTCCGCTCTTCGGGAAATACTCTTTGAATTTCCGCGGTCCGGTTGTGCTTTTCATTGTCATGGCTTTCTCCCTTATCCAATCTAACTTCGATTAGCGGTTGTTTCCCTTGTGTTCCATTTTGTCATGACTCATTTCATCTTTCATCTTATTATCAACCGGCTTATCCAGCATGGAAAGATATTTCTGGGGGTCCTCATTAAATTTGGAAATACAATCTTCACAACAGAATTTTACTGTCCTGCCTTTATAATAAGTGGAAACCTCAGCGTTTATTTTTTCGCCGGTTACGGGGCAGTTAGTCTGAATATTCTCAAAAACCACGCCTTCAGCCGCGGCCTTTTCAAAATATTTATCAGGATCATCTGCCATAGCCTGCTTGCATCCGGCGCAGCAATGATAAACCCGTTGGCCCTGAATGTCTGTGTAGACTTCCTTATTGATTTTTCCGCCCATAACAGGACAATTAGTCTGCTCTTTAAATTCAATCTTTTGTTTTTCGGCTTGTTTAGTTTCTTCATCACCCGCAAAAGCCGAGGTCCCAAGAACCATGGTAACCATCACGCCCGCCGTTAAAATTGCCGTTAGTTTCTTCACTGTATTACTCCTTCTTGCCGCGTTTATTATTTTCGTTTTAAAAATTATCTTTCTATGCCAGCCAAAAGTTCAATTTCAGCCAGCCTTTTGGATTTGTTAACCCGCGCCTCTTCAAGCTTCAATTGAAATTCAAGCAATATTCTTTCAGAATCAATCAGGTTTAAAAAATCAGACTCGCTTGCTTGATAGGACGCGAACGCCGCGTACAAAGATTGTTCCGTTTTTGGGATAAGGCCGCCTTGATATAGATTGATCTTTCTTACCGCGTCATTATAGCCGAAAAGAACTTTCTCAAAATAAGCCATAAGCCTGTTTTCGGCGTCCTGACGATTGTATTGGGCTGATTTGAATCGCGCCCGCGCTTCGTTGCGGCCCGCGTTTTTCTTACCGATCCATATCGGTAGATTTATGCTGGCGCTTACCAGCAACGGATCTTTTCCGCTTTCCGGCATAGTCGGATCAAGAGCCTCGCCTGTCTCGATGAAGCTTATGCCAAATTTGAAATTCGGGAAATAGGCCTTGTTCGCCAGACTAACAGATTCTTTTTCTTTCGCGATTATATGGTCAAGCGCCAAAAGGCCCGGGTTATTGGACCTGATCAGGTCCTTCAATGAATCCAAATTTCCTATCTCTTCATCCGGGATAGATTTCGGGATAGGCAAAGACTCTTCGTTTCTCATATTCAATTCGGCCTTCAATTTTTCGGAAACAGGCCGCTTCATATCCTCCAGGCTCGCCAATTTATCTTCGATCTTGCCAAGCTCAACCTGTGCCTTGATAATATCGGCATGTTTTCCCAGCGAGGTTTTGTACTTTGTCCGGGCAACCGATTCCCAATTAGTCAAAAGCTCGAAATGTTCTCTGGTAAGCTGAATTTCGCGGCTAAGGAAATAATAATCATAGTAGGCGCTTTTTACATTATAGAATAATTTCAATCTTGCCATTTGATAATGCTGATATGCGGCATTTGCTGATTCGAAAGCAATATCGCCTTTTCGGGCAAGCGTGCCAAACCACGGATAAGACTGCGCAAGGCCCAACCGCCATTGCTGAGGCCCGACCCGAGTTTCAACATTCTCGACAAAATAACCGAAAGACAGCATCGGGTCCGGAAGTGATTTCGCCCGCGCGATTTTTTCAAGCGCCGCTTTCCACTTATAAAAGGATTGCTTTAAACCGGGGTTATTTAACGAGGCGAAAACAAGGTAATCATATAAAGTGGAATTTGAATCCAGAACGCTGCTATCGTTATATTCATATTCACTCTCGATTGAATTAGCCAGATTTTTCGCTTCTTTTACATCGCCGGCGAAAACCCCGGGCGCATTGGCGGCAAATATTGAAATAACCGCTATGGCTACGCTAATAATCCCGTTATTCTGAAACATTATCATGTTTTTCAACTGGCGTAGCCAAATCATTAGGTTATCCTCATTATTAACTCGAGTTTTAAGTTTACTATCTCTCATCGCCCATTACAATTCAAAATTCGTGCCAAACTGTTTCACAAAACTATCTTATTGTATAATAATGAGTTAGAGCAACCAAAGGAACATTTCTATATTCGAGGCGTAGAATATTGTTGATTGTTGTAGAATAATATACGATAATCTACAGTGAATGAGGTGAATTCTGAAAACTCGCAATAAGGAATTATGGCGAAAGCCTTTAAATCTATTGAAAATCCTGGCAAATAGAGTTGTAAATAAATCGGAAATGTTTCTCGGCATGAAAATTACTATCTACATAATATATGAGGGAACTGCAATTGCTTGAAAAACAAGATAACTGGCTGAAAATAGCGATTTTAATCGCCGTTACTATTGTTACGCTTGCAATCCATTACGGATTGTTAATGCGGATTTTCGGCCATGTTAGCTGGGTCCACGCGATCCACGGAAGATTATGTTATATCCCGATTGTCATTGCGGCATCGTGGTTTGGGTTAAGAGGCGGACTCTGGTCGGCGCTTACCATTTCCTTGCTGGTCCTACCTTATATTTTTTATTTTGGCGGAGATCATGTGAATCGTTCCGCGGAATTATTTGAAATCATTTTCTATTTCGCCTTAGCTGTATTGACCGGCGGCTTGATCGACAGGGAAGAGCGCATTCGGAAAAAACAAGAACAAACACAGATGCAGCTTGAGCGGGCGCATAAGCTTTCAATGATCGGCCAAATGGCCGCGGGAATCGCGCATGAGATAAAAAACCCGTTGGCATCGGTCCAGGGAGCATTTGAAATTTTATGCCATAACGATACAACCGATGCGGAAAAGGATGAATTCCAGGATATAGTTTATAAAGAAATTAAGAGGATCGACGGTACCGTATCCGAATTCCTGGAGTTTGCCCGCCCAAAGGATTTTAATTTAAAGAGAATCGATATAAGTGAAAGTGTGAATAACGTAATAAAACAAATGCGCGGCCAGACAAACAACGCGAGCTTGAAACTTGAAACCGGCATAAAAAACAATCTTTTTGTGATGGCTGATGAGCAAAAAATCCGGCAGGTGATAATAAACCTGGTCCTAAACGCTATTGACGCTTCGCCCCCAAACGGTACTATCAAAATCTCCTCATACATTTATGGCTCAAAAGCATGTATCGCATTCGAGGATGAAGGCGCCGGAATAAAAGAAACCGATCGTGGGAAAATTTTCGAACCGTTTTATACTACAAAAGCCAAGGGTACCGGATTGGGACTTGCGATTATTAATTCGATTATCGACAAGCATGCCGGAACGGTCACGGTCGAAAATATAGAGAATAAAGGCGCCAGGTTTATAATTGCCTTACCGCTCGCGGAGACAGCATAATGGATGTAAAAATACTAATCGCCGACGATGACGCGAGTTTGAGAAGAGTTCTGCAATTCAAATTAAAGCAAAACGGCTATAACGTAAGCGTGGCGGAGGACGGCCAGAAAGCTTATGAATTATTAAAAAACAAGAGGTTTGATATTTTGCTGTGCGATATGAAAATGCCGGGATTAAACGGAATCGAGCTTCTTGAGAAATCAAAAGATGTCCAACCGGATCTTCAGGTTATTCTGATTACAGCTTTCGCCACAATCGGGCAGGCGGTGGAAGCAATCAAATTGGGCGCGTTCGACTATCTCACCAAACCGTTTGAGGACAAACAGCTTTTAGCCACGATAGAAAAAGTTCTCAGGTTTAAAAAACTTGAAGATGAAAACAGATTTTTAAAAGGGCAATTGGTCGGGCAGAAATTTTTCAAGAATATTATAGGCGTTTCCAAACCATTCAAAGACCTGATGGGTCTTGTAGAAAAAGTCGCGCCTACCGATACAACAATCTTATTGACCGGCGAGTCTGGAACGGGCAAAGAAGTAATTGCCCGCGCAATTCACTTGAAAAGCCTGAGAACAAACGAACCTTTGATCGCAGTCAACTGCGCTGCTATTCCAAAAGAGCTAATTGAATCCGAGCTGTTCGGCCATGTCAGAGGGGCCTTTACGGGTGCCGTAAAAGACAAGAAAGGCAAATTTGAACTGGCCGGCGGCGGAACGCTAATGCTCGATGAAATAAGCGAATTGCATATTGAGCTTCAGGCCAAACTGCTCCGAGTAATTCAGGAGAGGGTAATAGAACCGATTGGCGCTGAGAAAACACAGGAAATTGATATTAGGCTTATAGCGGCCACCAATGTTGATCTGAAAAAACGGGTCGCGGACGGCAAGTTCAGAGAGGACCTGTTTTACAGGTTGAACATAATTCCTATTAATGTCCCGTCCTTACGGGAACGGGTTGATGACATCAAAGTCCTGTTGAAGGAATTCCTTCATAGATTCAGCCCAAAACAGTCAATTGATATAGACGATAATCTTCTTGATAAGTTGATAAAATATAAATGGCCCGGCAATATAAGGGAACTTGAAAATCTTGTTGAAAGAATGGTCATCCTGAGAAAATCGAACCTGCTGACTTTGAGCGATCTTCCTTCAGATTTTGGAATAGGAATTAAGCCTGATATAAGCGGAAATAGCAATGCCGATAAAAATAACCTGTCATTTCATGAATCTCAGAAAAACCTGATAATAGACGCCCTGAACAGGCATGCCTGGAATAAAACACAGGCGGCCAATTACCTTGATATTCCCCGTCATGTTCTGCTTTATCGTTTAAAAAAATACGAAATCAGAGATCCACGCCAAAGTTAGAGCACGCGCCACAACATAAGCCAATAGAAACCGTGTCATTGCGAGGAGTCCGCCAACGGCGGACGACGCGGCAATCTCCTCCTTTTGAAATCAAAAGGTTTGGAATATTCGTTGTAAAAAAGTCAATTTTGGTTATATTTATAACAAGCTCTTAATTGAGGAGAATTTGAATTGAAGTCTATTTGGGTGTTATGCGTAATTTTGGCGTTTGTTGTTAATCCCGTCTTTGCGCAACGGCCATATTATTCTGCGGATGGCGATTCAGCTTATTTGGGTGAGAATGTTATAATAGGGGATAAAAACATATCCCATGCTGCCGGGCCTTTGCCGGAATACTCAAATACAATTACCAGCACGACCTGGGGTGATGACATTCGCCTAACTCACCTGGCAGAGGATGGCGGTTTTGTAAATCCTCCCAGACCTTTTAAGGTTGATGCTTTTTTCGGGACTTTTGCTGCGGTAACTAACATTGCTCATAATTACAACGTTTACAAGACATTGAGTTATGATAATGGTAACTCATGGACTTTGCCTGACTCTATAAATATTGAGTCCATAGGCGTTAATAGAGCAGGGGGGATAGATTCGCTTTTATATATTTTAGGCTATACAAGAGGCGTTTTGAAAAATTCGTTTTTTATGAGATCATTTGATGGGGGAATAACCTGGCTGGATTATCATGAGTTTGAGGAGGCTGATATAGGCTACGTTGGCAAAGGGACATTAAATGAACTGAGCGACAGCGTTTTTATAACATATTATGTCGGTTCAAGACAATATGTTGATGTTGATTCTATTATGTTTTCCACAAGTGAGGACAGGGGCGAAACCTGGTCAGACATCAGAGGGATTATAAATATGTTCAGCGATATGTATTTTCATTGTGTAAAAATCTCCCAAGGCAGGATGCACATCGTATTTCAGGATGTTAATCAAGGGTTAATAGATATATTTTATTCATATTCAGATGACTTTGGCTTAACCTGGAGCGATCCGGTATTTGTTTCGGATAATGATAGCTATAGTTCGCAGTGGCCATATCTCTCGGCAGATATCGCGGGAAATCTATGCGTTAGCTGGTTTGATTATAAATATGGCAGCGGTCCGAGCGGCTTTACAGGCGAACTGCTATATAAGATATCAAATAATAATGGAGAATCTTGGGGGTCGGAGCAAAGACTAACATATGACCATAATTGCACGGCCTCTAGGTCGATTATCAATGGTGATTATTTGTGTTTTATTTGGGCGGATCATTATTTTGGATGGTTGCACGCGAATTTATCGTTCAAGGAAAGTCACGATTTCGGTAATACATGGTCGGATAAGTACGAGATTACGAATAATGGTCCTGCACACAATATTTATGGGCCGGAGGCTCTATTTGACAACAATACAATCTATCCTTTTTGGATGGATGACCGAGATAGCGAATATAT
>CAZKYQ010000065.1:0-13131 GCA_964556975.1 uncultured Ignavibacteria bacterium | reverse complement strand
CGCGATGATAATGATGTCGGAGGGATTGATGTCGATATCGTGGACAGATTTATCTCAATAAGCGACCGGGAGGCTTTTCTGATAACTCGCGAGCTTGCCCGAAAAGAAGGCCTATTCTGCGGAGGATCGTCGGGAGCGGTAATTGCAGCCGCAAGAAAAATATTGAACGAAGATAAAAACATAAAATTCCCGGTTGTATTGTTAGCCGACAGCGGAAACCGATATCTTTCAAAAATCTACAACGATAACTGGATGGTTGATAGGGGTTTTATTAAAAGGCCTTGACAAGATTCAAATCCGCGTTACTTTTGAGGGAAAAGGAGAGTTAAATGAAAATGATTCGCGACATTATTAATACTATGCTAATTGTAATTTTAGCGATAACTTCGTCAACCGTAATTTCATTAGCGCAGACCGAAAAGGCCGATAACGGAAAGATGGAGATAAAAATCAACCCGACATCGAAAGCGCGTATTAAATTTCTCGAAGATTATTGGGAATTCGGCTCAATACCGTTAAACTCAATAGTGGTACATGACTTCCCGATTAAGAATACCGGGACCGATACGCTAATCATAACGGCAGTTAAGCCGACCTGCGGCTGTACCACGGCCCCGCTCGAATCCGATAAAATCGCTCCTGGAGAAACGACCAGCCTGCATGTGACTCTAAACACAAAAAAGCTTAACGGATTAGTCCGCAAATTTGTGAATATTGAGTGCAATGATCCTATCAGTCCTTATCTCCGAATCTCATTCAAAGCTGTCATTAACGACCCGAAACAGGTGTTTATACCTTCCCCTATTATCGCGGATTTCGGCAAAGTACTCAAAGGCGAAAAACAGTCTCTAACAATAGAATTAAGAAATGCCGGCAGCGATGATATGGACCTTTCTCTATTTGCCAAGCCGGATGAAAATTTAATATCCATTTCAATGCCGAACAAATCTTTGAAGGCGGGCGAAGTTACAGAATTAAAATTCGATCTCACGGATAAATTTGAAGCAGGCCCAATTGTGTCATCGATAACGATTGAGGCCGAAGGCCAGCCAAATACGAGAATAACGATACCAATTGCCGGGACCGTGATGGAATGAGGCGATTATTCTTATTTTCATTAATTATAAATATATTTTCTGTTTTTTCTTTGAATGCGGCGGAATCCGATAAACATGCGGTAATTCTGGACTCGATTGAAGTAACAATGGAGCAATCGTTTTCCGTTGAATTAAGCTTAATTGCAGATAAAATCGCGCCAGATGAGAAACCCGGTAAAATGGGTGTCGGCAGTTTTTGCATACCGATGAAATATAACAAAGATGCATTTGTGGCAGACTCGGTAGTTTATAAAAATACGCTTACAGGCTGGGATGAGAAATTCGCGAACCCGAAAATCGACACGGGATTTGTTTCATTGGCAGGAATATATGATATGGGCGGAAAGGACAATACGCCTATCTATTCGCCCAATGAGCCTGAAAAAATCGCGGAACTTTTTTTTAGCATGAGAGACGGCGCGGAACCGGGGATCTACGAGATTGAATTAACAATTGACCCGATACAGAGAAAAATATATCTCGGCTCGCCCAATGGCTTGAACTCTGTAACGCCGAAATTTAAGCCAGGGATTATAATCGTTAAAAAATAAATATTATAATAAAACTTGATTGGAATCTAACCGCTTTTTTAATTCTGATTCGATATCTATAGCTTTTGAATTTTTAAAATAGTTGATGTTTTCTACGCTGCTAAAAGCGGAAAGCTCCTCTAATATCATTGAGGTTTTTTTTATGGAAGACCGGATAGATTTCGTCATTGACGGTATTTTCTTGTAAACTTTGTCTTTGTCTTTACTGTCATGTAAAAGTTGTATCACTTCACACTGCCCGCTAATATTCATCATGGCGTTGTTTATATAATGTGAAAGGGTGGCTAAGACGATCTGCAAAGATTCTCCGACGCCTTCAATTCTTTCTTCCTTGAGGATTTCGCCGGACAATTCCTCCCGTTCTCTGAACGATTTAGCAAGCGATAGATAAATATCAAAAAGATTATGATTAACTTTGGATAAATATTCAAAAGCATCGCCCAGATTCAAATCCAGACCCTCGGCGCTTCCTAAAACTTCTTTCGGCAAAGCGCCATAGATTTTCTTGATGTTATCCATTCCAAGCCCTATGGAAGTACAGCTTGTATCTAATAATCTTACCCTATGCCCGGCGTTTTTTATATTATCTGAAAATTCAAAATTCGCCGGCGAGAGATTATCCGCGAAAACGATGATTTTTGCCAATAATGACATGCCGTGAAGTTCTATTTCATCCTTAGGATGGTGCATTCCAATGGTCTCGGAAAGAGCTTTTGGCAGGTTCCAATGCTCTGCTATATATTTTCCTACTTCCTGGTGGTCGGCGCCGAGAATCTCTTTTTCGGCATCAATCAGCAGCTTTCCATCGTTCAATAGTCCTCTTATTTTACTTGTTTCGTCCGGGAAATATTGAATCAAAAACAACCTTCCAAAATCATGCAACAACCCGGCAACATAAGCCTCATCAACCATGTTTCTATTAATGATTGAAGCGGCATGCTTAGCGGCTACTGCTGTCTCAATAAGATGCTGCCATAATATGGCTATTTGATCGCTGTTTTTCGATTTTTGGGCGGCCATTTGATTATAAATGGATATAGAAAGCAAAAAGCATTTTACAACATTCTGGCCTATAATCATAATCGCCTGATTGACAGTGGTAACTTCCTGCCTGTATCCGTAAAATGACGAATTGGCAATTCTAAGTATTCTGGCCGTAAGATTAGCGTCTTTAAGAATTATTTCGGATATCTTCGACGATGACGAGCTTTCTTTCTCAAGCAAAGACAAAACTTCGGCTACGATGGCAGGCGGCGAAACAATTACTTCAAGAGTGTCTAATTTTGCGAATATCTTTTTTCTATTGGCCATAATACCTCTTTTAAAGCGTCTATATATTTATGTCGGCTATGATAGGCCGCGCTTTATATGGGAATACAATTGAATTTAATTTTATATATTATGGTTATTACTTGATCTATAAAATTTTCATCCGTAAAATGGTCTGATGAAAAAATAGGATTAAAACAGGATTTTTTTGAGAGGAAGTTTAATGGTTAGCGGGATATTTAAAAACTTTCAAATCGCAAAATCGGTCAAGGAAGGATACTTGCTTTTTGAACATATTCTAATTCAGCCTCACATAGATAAAATACTCTCTGAAGCTCTATCTCGCGGCGGGGATTTCGCAGATATTTACCTGGAATATGGCGTTTTGAACGGGATTTCCCTGGAGGAGAACAAAATCCGGCAGGCACAATCGGGATTGTCGCAAGGCATTGGAATCAGGGTGATCCATGGCGATAAAACCGGCTATGCGTATTGCGAGAGGTTTGATTTGGACGATATCCTCAAAGCGGCAAATACAGCTTCTTATATTGCTCATGGATCAAGACAAGAGAGCCAAATTATATCTAATATTACACCCCAATCTGTGAAAGATAAATCGCCAATAAAGATTTTTCCCGATGATGTGGAAATAAAGTGTAAATCCGATTTATTGTGGAGCGCGAACAAAGCGGCTTTTGATTACGACAAAAAGGTTTACCAGGTGGACGCGTCAGTATGGGACGGGGTGAAAATTGTGGCGGTCGCGAATTCGGAGGGGTTGGTTTCGGGAGACCACCGCGTAATGTCCAGATTGAATGTGCTTGTTTACGCCCGCGACGGTGAAAAGCAAGAGGCCGGAATGGAAGGCGGAGGAGGCCGGATTGGGTTTGAAAATTTCGATTCAAGTATGCCCGAACTAATGGCAAAGAAAGCGGCAAAACAAGCGTTGATATTGCTGGATTCTCAAAATGCTCCCGCGGGCCCGATGGAAGTTGTGCTGGGAAACGGCTGGGCGGGAATACTGCTTCACGAAGCAATCGGACACGGCCTTGAGGCTGATTTTAACCGCAAGGGAACATCGCTCTATTCCGGTAAAATCGGTCAGAAAGTGGCATCGGAATCCTGCACTATCGTCGATGACGGAACAATCCCGAACGGACGCGGCAGTATAAATATCGATGACGAAGGAACGCCTGCCGCAAGAAATGTGTTGATAGAAAAAGGCGTTTTAAAGGGATATCTATGCGACAGATTGAACGCCAACTTGATGAAAAGCAAATCAACCGGCTCGGGAAGACGCGAGTCATATCAACATATTCCTCTTCCGAGAATGACCAACACGTTTATGCTTGCAGGCGATTATTCCCGCGAAGAGATTATCTCGTCGGTAAAGCGAGGTTTTTACGCCAAATCTTTTGGCGGCGGGCAGGTCGATATTTCCAACGGGCAGTTTGTTTTCCAGGTAACCGAAGGATACATGATCGAAGACGGGAAAATCAGCTGTCCCGTAAAGGGCGCAAATCTTATTGGTTCCGGGCCGGAAGTCCTTAAAAAAGTGGTGATGGCAGGCAACGATTTAGAACTTGATCCCGGCCTTGGAACGTGCGGCAAGGACGGTCAATCGGTGCCGGTAGGAGTCGGCACGCCCACCTGCAAGATTTCAGAAATTACTGTAGGAGGCACTGAAATCGGCGGCACATTATAGAGACCGGGAGAAAATAATGAAATTAGAACAATTTGCTGAAGATTTAATCAAACATGCCAGGAAAGCAGGCGCTGATGAAGCTGACGTTTTCATCCAAAGCGGAAAAGAATCGGAAATAACAAGCCGCATGCAAAAACTTGAAAATATCAAAGAATCGAGTTTTAGCGGATATGGAATCAGAGTTTTTAAAAAATCAAAGCTCGGATTTTGCTTCGGCTCCAATTTTACATCCGATGGAATGAAAAGTGCCGCTCAAAAAGCCGTATTACTCGCCAATGAAACATCAGAAGATGAATTCAATGGCATTCCTAAACCGGCAAATAATACGAAGTTTAAAGACCCTAAATTATTTGACGCTAATGTTGAAAAAAAATCGGTTGAGGGAAAAATCGAGTATTGCTTGAAAATGGAACAGGCAATGTTTGAATACGATAAAAGAATTTTTAATTCCGAGGGCGCCGCTTATTCTGACATTACCGGAGTTAATCTTTACACCGACTCAAATGGCCGAAGGCACTCCTACAAATCATCATACTGCTATACCTCTTGTTCACCTGTGGCAAAAGAAAACGGGAAATTTCAGGCCGGATGGTGGGCATCATATAAAAGATTTTTGTCAGAATTAGATTCTCCTGAGAATGTCGCCAAAACCGCGGCGGAGCGGACCGTGAGAATGCTGGGGGCAAGAGCTGTAAAAACAATAAAGGCTCCTGTAGTATTTGACAACATTACGGCAACTTCAATTCTCGCGAGTATTGCGGAGGCCGTCAATGGAAAAGCAGTATTAAAGAAAACTACCTATCTCGCTGGAAGGCTCGAGGGTATCGTTACCTCTCCTCTTCTTACCATTGTCGATGATGGAATACTGCCGAAAGGCGTAGCCTCGGCCCCAATTGACGGTGAAGGAATCCCTACAAATCGAAGAGAAATAATCTCGAAAGGGCGCCTTGTTTCTTATATGTATGATTCATATACTGGCCGGAAATCCAAAACTGAATCCACAGGCAACGCCAAAAGAAGCTATAATTCGCTTCCGGGCATCGGCCCTTTTAATTTTTATATCGAAAAGGGACAAAGCAGTTTTAATGAAATCATCGGGTCCGTAAAAAACGGCCTTTATCTTACAAACGTCATGGGGTTTGGCGCAAACCCGGTTACAGGCGACTATTCTCTGGGCGCATCGGGGCTCTGGATCGAAAACGGGGAAATTGCGTATCCGGTAGAGGGCATAACCATTGCGGCGAATATTCTTTCTATGCTTAAAAATGTTGATATGGTTGGAAACGATTTGAAATTTCTTGGCCCGATATCTTCCCCGACTCTCAAAGTATCAGAAATGATAATTAGCGGAAAATAGCGGATTACGCGGCCTTTTAGATCAACACGCGATTGGCCTTATCTTGAGTGTTCTTTGAGTTTCGGACGAGTTCTTCGGGAGCGCAATACGGCAAATATATTGTAAATCTTGAACCCTTGCCTTTTTTGCTATGGACATTTATCCTGCCGAGATGCAAAACTATAATCTTTTTAGCTAAGGCGAGGCCAAGTCCCGTTCCTTCGGCCTTATTTGTAAAAAACGGATCAAAAATTCTGGACTTGATTTCGGGATCAATTCCTGTTCCGCTATCTACAATAGACAAAATTAACTCATCATGGCGGCTTTCGATTTTCTTTTTATCCATTTTAACTTCAACTATTATTTCACCGCCATCAGGCATTGCGTCGCATGCGTTTAATAAGATGTTTGTCAGGGCTTGCCGCAAAAGCATAAGGTCCGCGTTTATTGCGGGAAGGTTGTCTTCTATGCGATGAATTATGCTTATACTATCCGCGCCAGGATGAGATAGATTTCCCATAGATGTTTTCACAAGTTCCTCTACATCAACCGGTTCCGGCTGTACATCAAGCGGGCGCGCGAAATTCAGAAATCTCGAAAGCAAAATCTCCGCGGCAGCAGCTTCGTTTTTTAAGAGGTTAATAATCTGAATACTGTTTTCTTCCTGCTTTGCTGATTTTTTTATGAGATTGGCAAACCCGACAATCGCCGCAAAGGAATTGCGTATTTCATGGGCAAGCCCCGCCGCCATTTCACCAAGAGATACCATTTTCTCAGAATATGACGAGATTTCCTGCAATCTGCGGATTTCAGTCAAGTCGATCATAAGCAGAACAGCGCCCATGCCTTCGCCGCTTTCATCGTTCACCATCGACGATGAGCATCCAAGCCAGAGCTTTTCAGAATCAGGGCGTTCAACCTCGAATTCGCGCCGTGAATGTACTTTTCCGGCGATGAGAGCGTCATCCAGCATTAATGTTAATTTATGATCATGTCCGAATATTTCGCTGTAATGCTTTCCGCGGCACTCCTTTTCAAAGAAATTCAGTATATCCTCAGCGGAACGGTTAAACTTGGTTACAATTCCTTTCGAATCGCAAATAACAACTCCCGACGTTATTGAACCGAGAATATAATCGTTGTAGCGAGCCAGTGAATCGGCTTTTATCTCGGAATCTTCGTATAAGACTTCCAGTCGAGATCTTTTATCTTCAAGTTCACGAATGACTTCTTTAAAAGTATTAACAATATACTCAATGCCGTGAGCTTTGCCGTCATATTTGATATCAAGATTGTAAACAAGAGCCTCGCGCTTTATGCGCCTGTATGGGTAAAGAACTACCCATATAAAATATCCGCCGGCGGCGAGGCCTCCTGTTAGACCGCAAATTCTGAAAATCATGTCCCACTTTGAAAGCCTTTTATATTCAAAATACAGGTCATTTATTGCCGTTACGGTTACATGGGCAATAATTCGATTTTTTTTATCACGGATGGGCCTTGAAATATCAAGGCAATTTTCGATTTTTGCAGGGGCTATTCTTCGTCCGATAGAGGCAATCTCGCTTCCCGAGGTATCGGTTACTAATATTCTATCGATACCGGTGAGTATCGACAGGTCCTGCAGTAATCCGCCCAAAACAAAATCGGAGCGCTGCCATCTGATAATATTGTTTTCCAGTTTTTCCTGAATTAAGCCCGCTGATGAATTAACCGCGTTTTCAAACTGCTTTTGCTGCCCTTGAAAAGCTCTATGAGAAGAAAAGCCAGACACAAAGTTGGTTGAAATTAGAAAAAGAATCAAAAAGGCCAGGGATATTATTATTTCTATTTCATATCTATCATATCTTTTTGCCATTAGTACAATATCGGCAAAATAAATATGGATTAGAGAAAGATTTATAGGCCAATTAAATCAAGATAAGCCTGTATTAGAGCATCACCGAAGTACATGGCGATCAATGCCCCCGCAGTCAGAAACGGCCCGAATGGAATATATGTCGATTTGCCTTTTTTGCGGGATAATACAATCAATAATATTCCTATAATCGAGCCCAAAAATGACGCAATTATGAGCATCAAAAGAAGGTTTTTCCATCCAAGAAACGCGCCTGCCATAGCGGCGTATTTGACATCGCCGAAACCAAGCGCCTCTTTTTTAAAAATAAACTCGCCAAGAAGCCCTACCAGCATAAAAGACCCGCCGCCCACGGCGATTCCTATCAAAGATTCGTCCCAGCTAATAAACGAGTTTGGCGCAAAACTAACCGCAAAACCCAACAAAATACCGGGAAGCGTAAAAACGTCAGGGATAATTGTGTGATCGAGATCTATAAAAAATATAGCGATAAAAAGCAGGGACAGAAACGCCGCCTCGAACCCTTTCACCGTCAAACCGAAATAAAAAATCGCGAACACCGAAACAATACCCGCCAGAAACTCGATAAAGGGATAGCGAAACGAGATCTTCCCCCTGCAGTTTCTGCATTTTCCGCCCAAAATCAGGAATGAAATAATCGGGATATTATCGTAAAACCGGATATCGGTCCCACATCCCGGGCAGCTTGACGGCGGGCTGACAATTGATTTTTTCTTTGGAATACGATAGATCAGAACGTTTAGAAAGCTTCCGAAAGTAATCCCAAATATAAAAACAATTGCCAACACTACCGGATCGCTCATAGTAAAACCATATTTGATAATATTGAAAATGTAAACAGGATAATTCAAATATTTATGAAGTAGCGTCATCAACGGTATTAATTAGTACGCCTCCGTCATCTATAGTCCAGGTATCGATAATAATATCATCATCGAGATTTGCAGTGGCTGTACATATAAATGTACTTCCTGCGACAGTCATGCTGTATGAATATCTGGAACTGCCCATAATCTCAACGTGAATAATCGAAAACGCCTGCGGCGCGGCCACAGAGGCCGTAACCCCGTTTAGGGCATAGCTTTCATTTAGCATAAAATACGCTCTTTGCATTGAATAAATCTGTTTTAAAAGCTGTTTTGCCTCGGATTGTTTCGATTTTGAGGCCGACATCATGAAACGAGGTATTGCCAGCGCGGCAAGAATGCCTATAATAACAACAACAACCATAAGCTCGATAAGCGTGAAACCGGTTTTGTTTCTTTTCCTAAGAAATGTTGTCATTGTTTTCCCTTAAGTTGAAAATTATAGAAAAAAAAGGGGGCGATAATCGCCCCCCCTAAGTATCTGAATTTAAAGTACTGAGTCGTCAGACGTATTGGTCAATGTCCCGGCTTGGTTTATAGTCCAGACATCGTTGGTCGCGTCATCATCGAGATTGCCCGTGGCAGTACAAGTAAAGGTGGTAGCATTGGCAACCATGGCGTAGCTATAACGGGAAGCAGCCATAATGTCCACGCCGATTGTCGCGAAAGCGGCAGGAGCGGCGGCGCTGGCGGTTACGCCGTTAAGAGTGTAGGTGTTAAATTCCTGACGAAAAGCTCTCTGCATAGTGTAAATCTGCTTCAGAAGCTGTTTGGCTTCAGACTGCTTGGATTTGGTAGTTGAGCGCATGAAACGCGGAATGGCTAAAGCGGCCAAAATACCGATTATGACCACGACGATCATTAACTCGATAAGGGTGAAACCCTTGCTGTTACGATGAAAATTTCTCAACATTTACTCACCTCTCTGTTTAATAGGTTTATAGTTTATTCATTTTTTTTATCGAACTTTTATCGTTTGACTTTAAGCCAACTTGAAATAAGTTGGACAGTTATTAGCAAAATCTTCTGTTTTCAAACAACCGAACGATACTTATGCAACCGACATGCCAAAAGATCATATTTAACGCCAAATTCATATAATACCGGTATAAGCTATTGAATAATATATCGATAAAGATCGGGTTCCGGGTCGCCTTGCGTAAAATTTATCGCGCTGAATCCCTAATATACAGAATTATTCCTTTGCAATTTGCGAAATGCAATACTTCGGTCATCCGGTTTTACAACGTTTTGCTGTTTCAAAATGGATAGGCATATATTCAATTTTGAAACTAATTGGCTATTGCTATTGAGGCCAATTTACTAACTGTTTTAAAATAGCACTCCGACTAAAGAAATGGCCGTTAATTCTGAGAAATCCCGAAAACAATTTGCCGGCAGACTTGTAAACCGCAATAAACCAACAAAACGGCGAAAGAATCCCCTGAATATATAAAATATTTTATAACGTTGTTATTATCGGAATTTTCGTTGAAATATAATTATTTGCTTTTTTGGAGTCCGAGGCTTGTATTCCGATATTAATCGCTCATCTCTTTATAAACATAAACAGCGGCCCCATAAATGAACAGATTAATGAAAATTCCAAGACCTATCCTGACATATAGCGACCAAAGAATAACTTCCGGGTCGAAAAGCCTGATTATTTGCAGTGAATAATTTGAAATAAAAATATCAATCGCCGCGCCAAGCAATCCGGGTATCGCGACAATAAAAAATGTGAGGAAAAAGTTTTTACCGCATAATCTGACGCTATCGCTAATTGCATCGAAAAAACTTTTTCCCGAAAGAATAATTCCCGGAATTGTGTAAATTATTAATGCCGAGAATATATACGCAAACATATGAAATCCGAATTCGAACGCGAATTTTAGCCTTGGAGACCCCAGCAACAAATCGGCAAAAGTCAGGGACAGCCCCAAAAGAACCGCAAGTACTATAAATGTCTCAAGGACCCAGAATAAAAGCAGGGGAAGGTAAGATTTGACGCTCGCTTGCAAGCCCTCATTAAAAGAGTGTTTATTATTCTCATGATACCCGCCAAACTTATAAACGGCAACCGCAGTTAGAATAACTCCAATTGTAGGGCCCAAAATGAATATGTCATAACCCGAATAGATTGAAGGCAAAGCCAGATAATATTGAGGGAAATGAAAAATCTCAGCCGGAAAAAATCTTGAAAGGACCGGATGGATTATCTGGTACAACCCGTCAGCATAGAATTTTGAAAACGCAAATAAGCCCGCAGCCTGCACCAACCCCAGTATTAAGAACGGCAGCCATAGAGATATTTTAAAAATCCAGAAAAACAGACGTCCATAAATAGCTATAAAAAGGTTGATTTTATCAAGTGAAGAATAATTCAATTACCACGCTCCGCTTCCCAAATCCGACGTAGAAAAGTTATCGCGAAGATCATAAATATCCAGCCAGTAGTAATATGTTTGCCCTTCCGATGCGCTTTCATCGTTATACGTTACAGTCAACTGATCGGCGGCAACGAAAACCGTAATCGCTCCAGCGTAACTGCCAACAGTATCTCTTAACAATCTATAGCTGCCAAAATCCGGTATTTCCGATTGAGACCATGTTATAATGATAGAGCTGTCCGAGGCCGCCGCCGAGCCTGTAGCCTGTGGCGGAATTGCGTCAATAAGCCGTGCCCGTGCGCTATCAGAACCGGCATTGTTTCCTGCATTGTCGTAGACATGCACTATATACCAGAAATCTACCGTATCGCCTGAAGCGTTAAAAGGCGGATGATCCGAGAAGCTTGTATTCGCGCGATCGGCAACAAAGGCTACAATAACGCTGTCGTCTCTTCCAACGCTCTCTTGCCATCGGTATAACCTATAAGATCCGAAATCATTTATATTAGCTTCCGACCATTCGATATTTATTTCCTGATAATAATCCGGCTCGACTATTATGGGAAAAAGAACAACCGGGTCAGGAACAGTATTCGCGCCCGTTGAAGCGCTTACTTCATTGGATCCGCCCCATAATCCCGTAATGTCAACCACATAAACTTTGTAATAATATGTCATGTTCTCACTCAAGCCGCTATCGGTTGCCGACGCTGCCCCGATTGATGAAATAGATGCCACAAGAAAATCGCTTGAATCCACTCCTGCGGCTGTCCCCCTATAAACTCTATATTGGGCAAAATCGGAAGCATCCGATTGTTCCCACTCTAAATCAAGCATGTCGTATGATCCTTGAGGGGCAATAACGCTAAAAATATTAACGCCATCCGGCGCCTGCCTGACAGACATCAAATTTTCCGCCTCTATAACGGCGGCTGTATTACCGGCTTTGTCGGCAAAATTCCCTGAAATTATCTGGTCCTCAAAATCGAAACTTAACGGAATTGTAAAATCAATTTCATAAATTCCATCATCAGCGGTTGCGTCTCCCCTCACACCATTATCGAAAAGATCAACTATAGCAAGGCCGTTTCCAATTGTAATCGAGGCGCTGCCGCCAGGTTCACCCGCATACACGGAAAAATGAATAATCTCGCCCGGCGAAAACGGCCCTGAAGGTGAGAAAACCGCCGAATCTATGAATGCTTCCGTGTCGAGAATAATAGCATCGCTAAAATAGCCCCATGTTGTTCTATCGGAAGAATCTCTAAATCTACAATAGATTGTCTTGATACCATCGCCGCTATCCAACTGGAAAGCCCTGGCGGCGAAGTAGGCCTCCCACTGGGAACCTGCAAAACTTGAGTCGATTGAAACCTGCATAAGGCGAACGTCTGCCGGGGCAGTCAAATTTAAGGTAACATTTAATTGGCTTGTGTATTCATTTCCATTGTTTATCATGATTCCAAAAAGCTCGGGAACCGCAAAAACCGGATCGCTTGAATATCCCTCAAAACCGTCAGCATTCAATGACGAGACCTTGAAATAATATAATTGTCCGTTTTGGAGATTATTCGCCGTGAATGATTCAATTGTTGAATTTCCAATTTTATTGTATTCCTCGCCAGTCGAATCGGCCCTATATATTTGATATCTTGAAACGAGGGAAGTATCCGAAACGCTCCATGCCAGAGCTATAAAACCGTCCCCAATTTCGGCGCCTAAATTAATAGGGGCCGGAGGAATAGCAGAAGTATCGATAGGCGGCGATACCGCATCTTTGAAATTCCTTGTGCATCCGGTCAGAAACGCCAGGATTATCGAAAGAATAAGTATTAAAAAATATTTTAGTTTTGCCATCACCCGTTCCCCCTAAAAATCGAAATTGAACGAAAACGCTACGCCATCGTTCAAAGCGGTAACCGTTGGATAGTACGCGTTTCCTTCAGGGAAAAATATTAACGCGTCTAAAACATTATATGCCCAGAAAGCCGCCGCGATCGTCATTGCTGTATTGCGATCGGTTTCGGCTTTATATGCT
>CAZKYQ010000064.1:1703-13195 GCA_964556975.1 uncultured Ignavibacteria bacterium | reverse complement strand
TTTATCTTTTTTGAATCCATAGACAATCAATGAATTTTTTTAAGTAACTTCTATGGTATTGAATGCCGTATCCTGCGCCATTAAATTTTCTTTATACGCGAATAAAAGGTCTTTAATTTCCTCAATTGACAGAGATTGGTTAATTTTGGAACGCACGCTTGATGCCCCGGGAAGCCCTTTCAGATACCAGATAAATCTCGAACGCATCTTATAAACGCCGTGCGGGGCGCCGAATTCTTCTACCGACATATCAAGATGCTCCAATGCAAGCTCTATCTTTTCGGAGGCTGTCGGTGGGGGTGGAGTTTTACCGGTTTTTAAAAACTCTTTCGCTCTTCTAAAAATCCATGGGTTTCCAATAGAAGCCCTTCCTATCATAACTCCATCACAACCGGTATAGTCGAACATTTTGGCTACATCGGATACTTCTTTAATATCGCCGTTTCCGATCACCGGAATATTTAGCGATTGCTTCAATTCCGCGATCTGAGACCAATCAGCTTCTCCGGAGAATTTTTGCATCCTCGTGCGGGAATGCAGGGTTACTGCCGCCACTCCGCAATCCTCAACTATCTTTCCCGCTTCAATATATGTCAGATTCTGATAGTCCCACCCTGAACGCATCTTTACGGTTACCGGAATGTCGACCGCCTCGACGACATTATAGACTATATCTTTCAAGAGCTTAAGGTCCTGAAGAATAGAGCTTCCTCCGTTCTTGCCCACGACCTTTCGGGCGGGGCAGCCGAAATTAATATCAATAAAATCGGGTTTATAATTAGAGGATAAAATCCGGGCGGCTTTGGCCATAATTCCGGGATTGGCGCCGAAAATTTGAAGTCCAATTGGCCTTTCAGAATTATCAAACCTTGCCAGCCTTAGAGTGCGATAGCTGGAACGAACTGCGCCCTCGGATGAGATCAATTCCGAAATAGTCATATCGGCTCCGTACCTAACGGCGATTTTTCTCGATGGAGAGTCGCTGATTCCAGCTAAGGGAGCATATATTATCATCTTAGACTCTTTAAAGTTCTCCCGGATCATTCCGACAATATACTTTAAGGCCCTTTGGCCTGCAAGATCATTCTGGGTTTTGCCCGGTATAGATAAGTATTAGTTGACAATTTAAAACCGATAGCCCAAAATGCTACGGTCCCCTTAATAAGGGAGGGAATAATGCCTGAAATTATTGTTAAATACGAAGACAAAGTAATCGAGAAATTTATCACCGAAAAGAAAAGAGTTTCCATAGGGAGGACCCCGGAAAATGACATTGTCCTTGACAATAGAGGAGTATCCCGAAGGCATGCTCAAATCGAATTCGGAGATGATCAAGCTGTCATTATTGATAATGAGAGCCTGAATGGCACATTTGTTAATTCCAAGCGTGCTTCTGAAGAGGTATTGAAAGACAATGACTCAATTACTATCGGTAAGTACACATTGATCTACCATACAAATGTAGAAAAATCAGGAAATCCGTTTGGAGCGGACGGCACTATGGTTCTTCAAACAAAAAAACAGCGGGAACTTCTCGCCAAAGATGAACGTAACCGTGAATTGGTGACAAGTGCCGGAGCTTCGGTTCTGCTGGGAGAAAATGGCGCCGATTTCGATCAGTATGCCATAAACAGAAACGTGATAACGATAGGTAAATCGACTCTAGCCAACGTTAAAGCCAAAGGGTTTTTCCTCTCCGGAATTCAAGCCAAAATTGTCATTGAAGAAGATGGGTTTTGGATTGTGAACTTGGGCAAAAAAGGCAAAACTAAGATTAATGGGGAAGAGGTAAACCGCTATATGCTTCGTAATGATGATATTATCCAGGTAGGTAAGACTGTCTATCGATTCATTGAGAATAGAGTATAATGAAATTTGGGTTTTTCTCTGACGTTCATTCCAATCTTGAAGCGCTTGAAGCGTGTATCCTGGATTTTCGCGCCGAAAATCTTGATAAATTATTTTTTGTCGGCGACGCCGTTGGCTATGGCCCCGATCCCGATAAATGCGTCAAGTTGATTAATGAAATCGCCGAAGTAAAACTGATGGGCAATCATGATTATGCCGCGCTGGGGTTGATGGAAACCGATTATTTCAACCAATATGCCGCTGAATCAATGGGGTGGACGAAAAGTTATATTTCTGAAAAAACAATTGAAATCATGTCGGATTTCGAATTACAACATGTTATTGACGATATTCTGCTTATTCATTCCTCTCCCAGAGAGCCCGAAAACTGGCATTACATTTTGGATATGGAGGATGCCGAGGAAAACTTTGATTTTTTTACTCAAAAAATATGTCTTGTAGGACATACGCATAGGCCGTATATCGTTTACAAATCAGAAGCAGGCGACGCAGTCTTATCCAAAGAAACCGAAACGGCGATTCAAGACGATTATAGGTATCTAATTAATATTGGCTCTGTCGGCCAGCCTCGCGATGGCGATCCGCGGAGTTGTTATTTGATATACGATACGAAAAAAAGACTTGTTAAATTAAAACGTGTTCCTTATAACGTTAAAGGCACTCAAAAAACAATGGCCGAAGTAGGATTGCCGGAATATTTAATTGACCGGTTAGCGGTTGGCAGATAGGCTGTTTACGGAGGAAGTTTGTCGCTTACTATCAGAATTGCGATTTTTATTATAGCGTTAGCCGCGATGATTGGGGTTTCGGGAATGTTTCCTGCGGCCTGATTTTTAACGGATCTTAATGGCCTTTTATAGAAATAAATCTCAGTTTTAGAATCTGGTTGATTATAGTTTGAATACTAAAAGAAATCTAAATTTATGCCGTTTTTTGCCGATTCTATATAATGAATATAATTGTTAATTTACGTTTGATTCGGATGTTATTCAATTTCTTGAAATGAGGAATAATGATTAAAAGATTCTCGGGAGTGATACTGTATGTTCTTATTACAATATTGGTCTTGAGTCTATATTTGGATCGCAACGCAAGTCTTGAGAGAATCGAGCAATTTCTGCAGGACAAGATGTTCTTAGTGCGGGGCGATAAAAAAACTCCTCAGGATATCGTAATTGTAGGAATTGATGACCGCACTCTTCAAACTATGGGAGAATGGCCCTGGCATCGAAATAAAACCGCCAAATTAATTGACGCTATTTCAGCCCAAGAGCCCAGAGCAATTTTAGTAAATCTTGCATTTGGGCCAAATGAATATCAAAATCTTGCCGGTTATACCGATACCCTTGCAAAATCTATCAACTCGGCAAACAATGTTATATTAGGGTATTATTATTCTAAAACCGACCCTCCCAGCCCGGGCCTGATTTTGCCCGAGGGCCTTTCTAATTGTGTCTATCGAAATTTTAAAAATCCGCAGGAGTTTTCAAGATATCCTCCTACGTCGGCTTTATCAATCCTGCCGCCATCTGAAAAATTATCTAATTCCGCCGCAAAACTCGGTTTTTTCAATGTGAATTTGGATCGGGACCGTTATGTCAGATGGCAGCCTCTTATTGTAGGATATAGAGGAGAATTTTATCCTTCGATTCAAGTCGCTGCCGCCGCCTCATTTATGGGTGTAAAACAAAAAGATATATCGGTAGGTATAGGCAGCGCGATTTTTATTGGCAGCCGAGAAATTCCGGTAGATGCATCGGGGAAATTAAAAATTAACTATAGCGGCCCGGAAAAATCATTCAGGCGCTATTCCGCTTCTGATATTGTCAACAAGATGATTTCGCCAAGGGAATTGACCGGGAAACTTGTTATTATCGGGTTTACGGCGTACATGTCGACGGATATTTTCTCCACTCCCATAAGCCGAAAAGTTTCCAGCGCGGAAATAACGGCAAATATTGTTGAAAATATAATACATGGGAATTTCCTCAAGGAATTAAAAAACCAAACCCAGATTAATGTCATCCTGATACTTGTATTTGGACTATTCGGGGCCTTTGTTTTGCCAAGAATGTCATTTTTAAATAGAATTGCCGTACAGATATTATTTTTGGTAATATTAGCAAATCTAAGTTATGTATTGTTTTCCGCATTCAATATTACTTTTAAGTTTCTTTATCCGGGGCTTGAAATTGCCGCGCTGCTTTTTGTTACCCCGCTAATGAGAGTGAAATTGGGTTCGGGGCAAGAGTCGGAGAAAGGCGATGGTGATGTCGATTACGAAAAACTTCTATCATCCTCCAGTCAAGCTATCCCCGCTGAAAATTGGGAAAACAAGACCCCGGTACCGCAGTATGCAGAAACCCTGGCAGCCGCAAAGTCTGGTACAGTTGCGGCAACAACAAATTCGCCCGCCGCACAAAGAGCCAGCGACATGAATATATCCGATGTTGGAACGATTCCGGTTCAGTCCGGTTCGGGAGCGGTTCCTGCGGCGACTATGGACCATTTCGGACGGTATAAGTTAATCGAGGTTCTGGGAAAAGGCGCCATGGGCTTGGTATACAAAGGACTAGATCCGGCAATTGACCGGCTGGTTGCCTTGAAAACCATACGAATGGACCAGATAATGGATCCCCTTGAGGCAAATGAACTCAAAGAAAGGCTTACCCGCGAAGGGAAAGCGGCCGGCAAATTATCGCACCCGAACATTGTGACTATTTATGATGTCGGCGAGGAAGGTTCCATGCAATATATCGCCATGGAATATGTAGAAGGCAGTACGCTTGAGGCATTGCTGGCATCAGGGATAAATTGGGATTATAAAACTCTCTCCAAGGTAATGATACAGGTTTGCGATGCTCTCGATTACGCTCATGAACATGGAATTGTCCATAGAGATGTAAAGCCCGCAAATATGATGATAATGAAGGGATATCAAGTAAAGGTCATGGATTTTGGCATTGCCCGCCTTGATACATCGGCCTCAATGACTCAAACTGGCACGGCGCTGGGTACTCCGAATTATATTTCGCCCGAGCAATTGAAAGGCCAGTCTATTGATCGCAGGTCCGACATTTTTTCGCTGGGCGTTGTTTTCTACGAGCTTCTTACCGGGGAAAAGCCATTTAAGGGCGATACGCTCTCGGCGCTGGTTTATTCTATCCTGCATACGAACCCGCCTATGCCATCGGAAATAAATCTCGATGTTCCCCGAATATTCGATAAGATTATCGCCAAAGCTCTTGTAAAGGACCCTGATGTAAGATTCCAGACCGCTAAAGATTTGGCTACTATACTTCGAAAATTAGTCTAAGAGATAATTATTAAATTTGAGGATTGGGCCTCGCGACTTTTGTTGCGGGGCTTTACTTTTTTAGGTTGCCATTTTTTTATCATGGTTCTATATTCGTATGGGCTAATTTGGGAGGAGGTAATAAATGGAAAGAATTGATTTTCCTTTAACTGGCAACAGCATAATAATGGCGGTAGTAATACTTGTCCATGTCTTTCTTGCGTTTTTCGCGGTTGGGGCGATAACCTTATCGATATTTTCTAATTGGGTGGGAAAGAGAAAAAACGATGAGGATTATATAATCCTCGCGAAGAAAATTTCAAAATTCCTATCCGATTTTATGAAAATAAACGGCGTATTGGGCGTTGCGATTGTTGTTTTGACTATAGGCTTATGGGGCGGGTTTGCGAAGTTTTTATATTCTGTTATGTTCTGGCCTTTTCTGATTGAAGGGCTGTTTTTTCTAGCTCTGATGGCATTTTCGGTTGTTTACAATCATACTTGGAATAAAAGCCGGGCATTACATCTTTTCTTTGGCCTAATGGCCGCTTTCTCCGCGATAATGACAGCCTTTTTAATAAATTCTATTTGGGCCTTTATGATGACGCCCGGCAGTTGGATTATAACACATAGCCGTTGGGACGCGTTTAATAATCCCATACTATGGGAATCGTTTACCCACATGATTATTCCCTGCTTACTAAACGGCGCTCTTTTTGTTTTTCTGTGGACGTTCTGGAAATCAAAAACCTCGGATCGTGATCTTCAATTTTACGAAAAAATGAATAAATTTACCGCGAGAATTGCCGGAACAATTATTTTCCTTCAGCCTCTTTCAGGACTCAGTTTTCTTTTCAAAATCAAATCGGCGACCCAAGATCTCCCGACTCCAAATCCTTGGCAACAGGTATGGCTTGGGCTTGGAAGGCCATATCTTCATACTATGATAACGTTGGCTTCGATAGCTGTAATATTCGCGGTTTTATATTGGCTATTCGGCCATGAGAAGGGCCGGAAATTTTTGGCTGTTACGGCAATTGCCGTTTTTGTCGCCTTCTTCATGGGCGGATACACGCGCGAGAAAGCCCGTAAGCCTTACCTCGTTTGGGGTACAATGTATATGAACCAGAAATTTGTCGGGGAAAAGACCAAGCTGTCAGCTGTTGATGAAGCGATTTCCGGAGAACAGGTTTTCAAAGACTGGGAATGTTCTTCGTGTCATACGCTACAAGGCAAGGGGGGGACTGAAGGCCCCGAATTAATAGACCTGCATGAGAGTTATAAAACAGATGAGTTAATGGAGTTTTTGATAGAACCGCCGGAAGATATGCCGCCCTTTGAGGGGACGGATGAAGAGTTGGAAGAGTTGGCAAAATACCTGCTGGAAGTATCCAGGGAGTAATAATCAGGCCGCTATTCACGCCATAAGCTTCCGACAGCTATTTTCTGCCTTTAATTGAATAAAACAGGCTTCAAATTTCCCTTGAATAGCCTCTTGTTTAAGCATATACTCAATTGCGTATAAAAGAAATGAGGATTATGATATGGTTTTAAAAACTATACAAAAAATATTCGGAAGCAAATCTGACAGAGATATAAAGAAAATCAGGCCTATTGTTGAGGAAATCAACGAAATCTATGAGACGCTCCATGATAAGCCTGACGAGTGGTTTCCTAATCGTACCGAGGAATTTAAAACCGAATTCAAGAGCTTTTTTGAGGAGTTAGATGCCGATCTCGACTATGATTCGATGGACCCCGATGTTTATAAGAAGCGATACCGCGAAAGGCTTGATGGAAAATTCGATGAGATACTTCCTGAAGCCTTTGCGATGGTCAAGGAAGCTTGCAGGCGTCTTGTCGGCCAGACATGGGAAATCGGCGGAATCGAGATAAACTGGGAGATGATACCTTATGACGTACAGCTTATCGGAGGGATAGTGCTTCATAGGGGGAAAATCGCGGAGATGGCCACGGGCGAGGGTAAAACCCTTGTGGCCACGATGCCAATGTACTTGAATGCGCTGGCCGGTAAAGGCACTCACCTGATTACCGTCAACGATTATCTTGCCCGCCGCGACTCTCAATGGATGGGCAGAGTATATGAATTTCTGGGGTTGACAGTCGGCTGTATTCAAAATGAAATGAACAATGAAGGGCGGCGCGAGCAGTATAATTGCGATATCACCTACGGTACCAACAACGAATTCGGGTTCGATTACCTTCGCGACAATATGTCAATCAGGCCCGAAGACCAGGTACAGCGCGGTTTCGCGTATGCGATTGTCGATGAGGTCGATTCCGTTTTGGTCGATGAAGCGCGAACGCCGTTGATTATATCAGGGCCTGTTGAATCGACGTTGAATACTCGTTTTCAGGAGATGAAGCCATTGGTGGCTGACTTAGCTAAACGCCAGAATCGGATGATGGCAACCCTTATCGGGGAAGCCGAAAAAATTATTAATGAAGATGGCGATTATAATGAAGCCGCCGAAAAACTTCTACTCGCCCATCGAGGTTCGCCAAAAAACAAACGCCTTTTAAAACTCTATAAGGAAAAAGGCATCCGCCAGCTTGTTGACGATAAAGAAATGGCCTACCGGCGGGATAAGAACCTTTATTTGGTTGACGATAAACTGTTTTTCACAATCGACGAGAGAGAACATACCGTTTATTTAAATGATCCGGGCTTGAAATTGCTTTCTCCTGGTGACCAGAAACTTTTTGAAATACCTGATATTAACGAGGGCATAGTTCAGATAGATTCGGACGAAAATTTATCAGCCGAAGAGAGGATAAAAAAGAAAGAGGAGCTATATCTTCTGCAAGGCGAGAAATCGGAAAAAAACCACGCCATAAACCAGCTTCTGCGCGCTTATCAGCTTTTTGAAAAAGACGTTGAGTATGTCGTACAGGACAGCAAGGTGATGATTGTCGATGAGTTCACCGGTCGGTTGATGGTGGGACGGCGTTACTCCGACGGGCTTCACCAGGCGATTGAGGCCAAGGAATCGGTCAGAATGGAAGGTGAAACCCAGACGCTCGCGACCGTTACACTGCAGAACTTTTTCAGAATGTACGATAAGCTTGCCGGCATGACCGGTACCGCCGAAACCGAAGCGGCGGAGTTTTTTGAAATTTATAAGCTTGATGTAATTGTAATCCCCACGAACCAGCCTGTCAGGCGCATGGATTTTGCCGATTCTATTTTTCGTACGCGTCGGGAGAAATATAACGCCATTATCGAAGAGATAGTCCGACTGCATAGTAAAAACATTCCCGTACTGGTCGGCACGATTTCGGTGGATGTTTCGGAGACTCTTTCCCGCATGCTCAAACGGCAGAAGATCGGACATTCCGTCTTAAACGCGAAACACCACGAATCGGAGGCGGAGATCGTAGCCAAGGCGGGGTTTCAGGGTGCGGTAACAATCGCGACCAACATGGCAGGGCGCGGGACAGATATTAAGCTTGCCGCTGAAGTTGTCAAATCGAAAGCGTGCATGCTGGTATCGCCGGTGAAAAAAGACGAGACGTGCCCGTTTTATAAGGAGCTGAAATGCGAGGAGGACGTCCCTTGTGGGCTTCATGTGATCGGCACTGACCTGCATGAGTCACGCCGTATCGACCGTCAGTTGCGGGGCCGTACCGGGCGCCAGGGCGACCCCGGATCATCGATGTTCTATTTGTCTCTCGAAGATGACATGATGCGTATTTTCGGCGGAGGCCGGATCGAGAGAGTGATGGATACTCTGGGCTGGAAAGAAGGCGAAGCGATAAACCATACGATGGTAACAAAAGCTATCGAGCGGGCGAGAAAACAGGTTGAATACAACAATTTCTCTATAAGAAAAAACCTTGTTGAATACGATAACGTCATGAACGCCCAGCGGGTGGTGATCTATGACCGGCGAACAGATTGCGTAAGAGGCAAAAACCTGAAAGATGAAGCCAGACAGATTCTCGAAACCGTCATCGAGGAGAAGGTCTGGGAACATTGCCCGGAAAAGACACATTGGGAGGAATGGAACCTGATGGGCTTGCGGGAGGAACTGCGCAAAATCTTCCTGATGGATTTCAACATGCAGGAAGCGGAGCTTCAGAAAATTAAACAACCCCAACTTATAGAAAAACTCATAGAAGCGGCTGTCAGGATTTACGATGACAAAGAACAAATCATCGGCGAAGACCTTATGCGCCAGCTGGAAAGATACTCATTCCTGTCGGTGTTCGATTCTCATTGGAAAGAACATCTATATGAGATGGACCATCTCAAGACCGGCATAGGGCTTCGGGCATACGGCCAGCGCGACCCGGTTATCGAATACAAAAAAGAGGCGTACAGGGCATTTGAGGAAATGATGGGCCGGATCGATGAGGAAATCATCGGCATGATCTACAAGATGAAGCCCACTCAGCAGCCGACGCGCCTACCCCAGGGCCAGATGGTGGCGGCCAAACAATCGGCGGTCGGCATGGGAGTGGCTGTTGGCGCACAGCAAAAAGGGGATGCCGGGTACACTGGCGGTATGGCAGAGGCGGCGGAACGCGGAGACAAACAAAAACCGATCAGGGTGAAAAAGGCGCCCGGCCGCAACGAACCCTGCCCCTGCGGCTCCGGCAAGAAATACAAGCACTGCCATGGGAAGTAACAATAATAAGTAGGTCGGGTTCCGAATCCCGCTTCAGCGGGAAGAAACCCGACACAAGATTAAAGAATAATCCTTGAATTGTCATTCCCGAAATCTCTTATCGGGAATCCATAGAGTGGAGGACGGGGGCTGTGGGCGGGGAGCCCTACGGATTTGTCGGACGAACCGCCGGATCCTATATTCCACCGGACAGAACGATGTTCTGTCCCTACATTATCGAAGCTATTATTTGTAGGGGTCGAACATTGTTCGACCCGATGATGAGTAAATCAGTATTGTGTCAAATCCCGGAAGAATTTGACATACAATCCTCGCTACCGCCTCGCCTTTTAGCTCTGGTTACCAAGCGCCCGCTTGGAGACCGTCTTTTCTCAAAAAAAAGAATTATAAGTTACGAAGCAGCGCTTCGCAACCAGATGAAAAGTACAAGCATTGTCATGTGAAGTAGAAAGAGAAGTAAAAGGAAATATATGGGTTTTATCTACTATTCAGAAAAGGGATATATTATATCACAATAACCGTTATTGGCAGAATTAATGAGCCAAACTTCTGAGAAATTGAATTCTTTACTCCGGCATTTTGTTCTCAACTCATTTAATTCGATATCATCAACTGGTATAGGATCCGTTTCAAATAGCAAAGTAATGTTTTTGGATTCTGGGCTGTAATTATCGTTTTTCTTAATAATTAAATCTAAAAGATAATCTACTTCTTCATCGATTGTCCTGCCACACTCCCAATCTATGTGTCCCCAAGTCAGAAAAAAGTTGTCTGATTTCAGTGACCTTATCTCAAATTCTGAAAGTACTGAGAAAACATTATTGAAAATTCCTAAGTCCCACTCTTTTTTGAACTTCATTTTAAAAGTGGTATTTTTTAGATGACTATCTAAGAACCTTATTAAAGAACTAACGAATCGCTCTCTTTCTGGTTCTTTTGAAGGTATAGCGGAAAAAACAACGTGTAACATACATTTAAGGTTACTTCTATTTCCAACTTCTCTTATTTTTTCTACTAGTTTAACAGCATCTGAACTGGATTTAAACCAATTTGGTGTTGATTGAATACGAGAAAACTGGATTCCGATCTTGTTATTATCATCACCAATATAAAAATCAATATCGCAGGGATGGGTCTCTCGCCCAAGAAATTGAAAATTTGTATTATGAATGGCATTATATTTAGAAACAAATATGTCACAAATTAATTTCAAATACTCTAAGCTTGGTTCTGCCATTATATTCCTTCCAAGTCACCCAATATTCAATAAAATATATGTCATATATATAAAAGAAGCAATTTTAAATGACAATATTTTCAATCTATAGTGGTGTCGGGTCGGCCGACCCGACACTTAAACAATCAGGTGAGGCCACCTGACGGCACGATGATCCTCCCCGGACAGAACGATGTTCTGTCCCTACATTTTAAAAGATATAAGTTCGGTCAGGTCGTAGGTGAAACCGTGACCTGACCGTATTAAGCATGAGCCGGCAGTTCACGCCTTCGGCTACGAACTGCCGGAACTATTATATATTGGGCGAGGTTACCTCGCCCCTACATTGCCATCCTGCCCCCGGCTTGCTACCGCCTTCCCTTATGCACAAGAATATATTCTTTCGCCGAACTGCCGATTTCTTCGGCGATATCCTCCGAAAGATGCACGTTTTTCAATT
>CAZKYQ010000064.1:0-1603 GCA_964556975.1 uncultured Ignavibacteria bacterium | reverse complement strand
GCCGAACTGCCGATTTCTTCGGCGATATCCTCCGAAAGATGCACGTTTTTCAATTTGCCTTCGGTTTCCATACTGCTTGACTCATAGGTTGCTTCGATAATCGCAAAATCCGCGCCCTTAACATTCTCCCGCAATGATTCACAATCGCCCGTGTCACCGCTAATGACGATGGTGTCGCTATTTGAGGATATCTTGTATCCAACAGCGGGAATGGGACTCATTGGAGGCTGGTTCTTTATCGAACCGCAATGAACTACCGGGAACGGTTGAATTGTCATGCCTCCGAATTTATAGCTTTCGCCCGGCTCCGCAATTTCGCTGAAAATTCTAAACGGGATTGTATCGGAATAACGACCCACAAAATTCTCAACCATCGAGACAACCTCGTCACAGCCGTCAGGCGCGAAAATATAAAGCTCCTTTTCCCGTCCGATCATTCGCAGGAAACCCAGCAATGAATGCAAACCTCCCATGTGATCAAAATGACCATGCGTGAAAAAGATCGCCTCGATTTTATGAAGGTTGATTTCGCCTGCCGCTAAATCGCGTAAAATACCATCGCCGGTATCAATCAGAACCGCTCCTTCTTCTGAGGCGGCCCAAATTTGTTGGGCGATCCCGGCCCTTGAAAACAGAATTTTGACTTTTAGGTTATCTCCATTCCAACTATATATTTTCTCTTTTTCCTGCATTATTGAACTCCTTACGGTTTATCGAATATCACTGCTAAATATATGGGACACTTTACAATATGAAAATAATTTTTCTTGATTGTCGCGCGATTTCGACTTGTTTTCATTGATTTTGAAACCTAACGCTTTAAAATCCGTATTTAAACCAATAAACAAATAATAGGAGGATAATGATGATGAAATCTATCGTAGCAGGTTTATTGGCAACACTGTTTATTTTCTCAGCCGTTTTTGCCGCCGATCCGGATGTTGGTGAAAATTGGGAATTTGGTAATTATAAATATTGCGTTTACGATAATATTGAAATGCAAATCGATAATAATGATGTCGTTATAACTTCAAGCCATAGCCGTTACGATGATGAAGTCAGAATTACCGGCAATTACAAGCTGTTTATTAATGATGAATTGATTGAGACTGACGATGGCCAGAAAAAATCGCTTAAGAAATTCCATGCTCTCGCAATTGAATTAAACGACGAAGCAAAAGATATTGGTATGGAAGGCGCCAAAATCGGAGTTAAAGGCGCTAGGATAGGTACCAAGGCCGTGGCCGGCGTTATGAAAATGCTCTTTTTAAATTTCGATGAGGACGAATTTGAAGAGAATATGGAAAGTGAATCAGACGAGATTGAAGAGATGGCTGCTGAGCTCGAGGAAAGGGCCGAAGAGCTAGAAGAGATGGCCGACAATCTTAAAGATATGCAGGATGATCTTTCCCGCGAAATCCGCGAAATTCACGAGCTTAAATGGTTTTAATATAAATAAAAGTTAACACTACTGTCCGGCCCTATTTTTTGAATATAATAATTACGTCACCCCCGCGAGAGGACCGTCGAAAGCCCTTTCAATATCCCGTCTTTGCGGGGAGTCCCGCTGGAAGCTAGGGATTCCTTGCGATGACATCTGAAG
>CAZKYQ010000063.1:7593-13281 GCA_964556975.1 uncultured Ignavibacteria bacterium | reverse complement strand
TCGAAGATTCGAGTTGATATCATCTCTAATATGCTCTACTACTGCAGGATATATTTTCTTCACCGCCGATATTAACGCGGCTTCCACGGTTTCAAGCACATAATCCAATGCAAGATTTTTCTCCGCGGCAATTTGTCCAAAAGCTTCAATAATATCGTAATTCATTTATCTGTCCTCCCTGTCCGAACCGGCCGTCAAATAATTATTATGCCGCGAGGGTTCGATTCCACAGGAACATTAATTGTTTTTTCTTCTTTTTGTATTTTAATATTATGATCATCTACCGATTTTAATATTCCTTTGACGCTGATTCTGTTTCCATTATCCTCATAAGAGATTTTTACCTTTTCGCCGATTCTCCTGAGAAAATCCCCCGCGATCAAAAGCGGACGATCCAACCCAAGAGATGAAACTTCGAGAGTGTATCGTTTGGCTATCAGGTCTTCTGTATCCAGCTTATCAGAAACCGCCCTGCTTATCGCGGCGCAGTCTTCAAGCGTTACTCCCTTCGGGGAATGAATAAAAAGCCTCAATGTTAATCGTCCGCCGACAACAGGAGCGGAGATTTCGGCTAATTCAAACCCAATTGAACTCACAATAGCTTCAAGTGCCGATTTTAAACTTTCAACGTCAATTTTACTCATCAAAAACTGCCCTAATTAACAACCAAAAGAGTGGGATACTCCCACTCTCGAAGCTGACATTATAGTTTGTTAACCTATTAAAAGCAAGCGATTTTTACAAATTTTCCCAAATTTCAATTGCCCGTAAAACAGCCTTATTAACAGGCGTTTTTTCCATCTCCATGGTTTTTCGGACAACTATCTCGACAATCCCCTCTTTCAAACCGCGGGCCCCAATAGATATTCTGACCGGAATTCCAATAAGATCCGCGTCATTAAATTTAACACCGGGTCTTTCATCGCGATCATCCATAAGAACTTCAAACCCTTTGTCGGAAAGTTCATTGTAGATTTCAGTTGAGATTTTTTTTTGGTCTTCATCGTCCATGTTGAGCGGGACAATGTGAAAATCATAAGGGGCTATCGTTTTCGGCCAAATTATCCCTTTTTTATCATGAAACGCTTCTATCGCCGCTTGTGCAGTTCTGGTTATGCCAATTCCATAGGAACCCATTACGAAAGGTTTCTCATTGCCTTCAGCATCAACAAACATTGCCCCCAAAGCCAGCGAATATTTTGTACCCAGCATAAAGATATTGCCGACTTCAATTCCTGAATAATCTTTAAGCAGGCCCTTTTTGCATTTCGGGCAAGTTTCCCCCGCTTCTGCTTTACGGATTTCTACTACTTCATCAATTTTGAAGTCATTCAGATTCGCGTTTATTATGTGGGTATCGTCCTTATTGGCTCCGACAACAAAATTAACCATTGATTTGACTTCTGGGTCGGCGATAATTCTTACTCCGGAAAGTCCTATCGGGCCCGCAAAACCAACCTGTGCTTTGGTTACTTTCATCACAATATCTTCCGGCGCCATTTCCAATTCAATGCAATCCAGGTGATTCTTCAGCTTAATTTCATTAATGTCGCGGTCTCCCCGAATTAAGACGGCAACCGTTTCGCCGTCAGCTTGATAGAGCAATGTTTTTATCAATTTTTCCGGACTGATTTTTAGAAATGAAGTAACCTCTTCGATGGTTTTCATTCCGGGAGTATCGACCAGCTCTTTCTCTTTATTCCGCTCATCGGCTGTTTCTCCGGCTATTACATGGGATGTAGCTTTTTCAACATTGGCCGCGTAATCGCACATTTCACAGGAGAGGATTACTTCTTCTCCGCCGGCGGTATCAACCAACACCATGAATTCGTGCGCTCCTGTACCGCCCATAGCGCCAACATCCGATTCCACCATTTTGATGTCAAAACCAAATCGACGGAATATCTTATAATAAGCGTCCGCCATTTTATCATAAGCGACCTGAAGCCCAGCTTGATCAACGTCGAAAGAATACGCGTCTTTCATTATGAATTCGCGTCCTCTCATCAGACCGAAACGGGGGCGTTTTTCATCGCGGAATTTGACCTGTATCTGATAAAGATTCAGGGGGACCTGCCGGTAGCTTTTAAGCTCTCCGCTGATTAAAGAAGTTATAACTTCTTCATGGGTGCCTCCAAGCACAAGGTCTCTCTGGTGGCGGTCTTTCATCCGCATCTGTTCTTTGCCAACTATCTCCCAACGTCCGGATTTTTGCCATATCTCCGCAGGATGAAGAACCGGCATAGTTATCTCGACCGCTCCCGAGGCATTCATCTCCTCTCGAACGATATTTGAAATTCTATGGATTACGCTTTGCATGAGCGGCAGATAATTATATACGCCCGCAGTCAATTGACGGATATATCCCCCTCTTAAAAGCAGTTTGTGAGAGTCTATTACGGCGTCCGCCGGATCCTCCCGATGTGTGGGAATGTAAGTCTTACTCCAGAGCATCTTTACCTATTTTCGCCAAAATTAAATTAAATTGATATCGGATACCGTTTATCAGATATTTACTCCAAAACATGGATTGCATTATATGAGGATTTTTATCGTTCCGCAAGTAGGAATACAGATATCAAATATTTAATAAATTGCTCTTTCCTGCAGGAATAATTTTAGTCGAGCAGAATGAAATGATAGGCTGATGATACTTGATGTCCTTGGAATGTCGCAATTCTCATTCTAAGAGATAATAATCCGGATAAAGCAAGCTGAATCAATGGCGCGATATCAAATCGAAGAAGTAAATAATCTTGAGAAAATGAGCGTAAAAAAAGAGCTGCTCGATTTCAATCCTCAGGCGCCAAACGCTTAGAGTAATACTTTACATCGTCGGCGTAAACATAACCGGAATTAGCGAATGTGCTTTCCGATGGTTGATTGTTTCCCTCAATTAAAGCGGCAATAACCTTAATCCCCAGACTGTATAAAAACAGTTCGGATTCCTTTATCAGAAGCCCGGCCAACCCCTGCCTGCGGTAGTCGGGATCGATTGCCAGGCGGTTGATCCAGCCTTTGCGGCCATCTGAACTGGCCATCACCACGCCGATTATTTTGTCGCTATCGAACATGCCGAGAAAGACGGTTTCAGCGCGTTCCATTTCGGGCGTCATCGCTTTTAGACTGTCACGGCCTTTGGGACGGTGCGACAGCCCTGCACGCTCCCAGAGGTCTATTATGGCGTTATAATCGTCTATTGTCAGCTTTCTGATTGGGTATTGCATGATATTCCTGTCATTCGTGATTGGCGTACTTCCCGGTGCGCCAATCCCGCCGTTGGCGGGACAGACGAGGACGTCCGCCAACCACGATACAATGTTCTTTCGACAAAGTCGAATGAGCATGTAATTTGCCGGGCTCATGCTTATGCCTTTGGCAAAAGCATGCCACCCAAACTCTGAAAAAATACCCCCGGGCCGACTCGAACGGCCGCACACGGCTCCGGAGGCCGATGCTCTATCCACTGAGCTACGGGGGCATTAACCGGTTATTGGATGCGTGTAATAATTTATTACGACCGCAATTCCACATTGCCGCGATCACAACAAGTTGTGACACGCCGGATTTCAAATTCCGACAAAAAGATATGGGGATATAAAAAGTTAAGCAAGAGAATAATGCCCCATTTTCCGCTTGAATAATCTGGCGGGATTGTGTAGTATTTCGCCGTTATTGAGCGCTTGGCCGCAAAGGCATATTTAGGTTAGCGCGAAAGACCGGAAAACCGGCTACCGGATGAATTTGATTGAAAGGAGTTAATATGCCTCGTTTTATGGTGTTGGGTAAAGGGACAATTGAGATAAAGAAAAACCTCAAAGAGGCGAAAAAAAGTTTTGCTAAGCTGAGCGAGCTATTCAAGGCCAAAGACGCCAAGATACTCAGCGCTTACGCTGCCATGGGCCGCTATGACCTGCTGTTCATAACCGAAGCCCCCGACCTGGGTACGGCCTTTGAGCTTTCCACAATGATCGGCACGCTGGGCTCCCTGGAATGCGAAACGCATCCCATAATGCCGCTTGAGGAGCTATACGAGTTTATATAGGCTGTTAATAAAAATCCCCGGAAGACAAGCCTCCGGGGAAAAGGGTATTACACTACAGAATGCTCCAGTTTTTTCCCTTGTTCTACAAACATTTTGTATCGTTCGTTGATTCTACCCCAATGCAGGTTGTTTAAAAAATTATCGATGTAAGCCGCGCGGCCGGGACCGTCTTTGTGGTAATAGGCATGCTCGAAAACATCGCAGGCGATGAGCGGTATGCCCCCCCACATTGCTCCATGATGATGATGATCGACAAGCACGTTGATAAGCCGTCCGCTGTATAGGCGGTCGAATACCAGCACGCCCCAACCGGAAAGCTTGGCGGCGAAAGCAGTTGCCTTGAAATCTTCTTTCCATTTATCGAAACTTCCGAACTCCTTCTTGATCGCGGCAAGTACTTCCGGCCCCTTTGATGGGTCGCCATTATCGCCGAGAACGTTCCAGTATACATCATGAAGAAGAGCTCCGGCATGGTTCCAGTTGCGCTGGCGTTTCAATTCGCCGATTTCGGAGTAGTTGCCGTTGGCGTCGGCAGGATTTGCCTTCTCCAGCCCGGCTTCGATTGTATTCAAGGCCGCAACATAGCCCTTGTGGTGCTTATTGTAATGCCAGTCCGATGTTTCCGGCGAGACTACATCTTTCAACAACTTCTTTGCTTCTTCGTCCGTATAAGGACGTTTAGAATATTTCCAATTGTAAGACATTAGCTGCTCCTTTTCAATTTACAATCACAAAATCGTTAATTGACAACGATTATCATATTCATAACATTTGAACTCTGCTATTATAGATATTGTTCCTTAGAAATTGATTATTTAATTACGTGTATTCTTATTCCGAATCGTACTGAACCAGCGAATATATATTCTGTCCGGGCATTTTATCTCGCCCCTTTAAAAACGATAATTCAATCACAATCGCTATTTCGTCGATTACGCCTCCGAGTCTTTCCACCAGTTTCGCTGTGGCGGCAAGTGTCCCGCCTGTGGCCAGAAGATCGTCTATAATTATGATCCTCTGCCCCTTTTCGATGGCGTCGGTGTGCATCTGCAATGCGGCCTTGCCGTATTCCAAATCGTATGATTCCTCAATAGAATCCGCCGGAAGTTTGCCCGGTTTGCGGGCAGGGACAAAGCCAACATTGAGACGGTCGGCAAGGGCAACGCCAAAGATGAAACCGCGCGATTCCACGCCCACTACCGCGCCGATGTTTTTGTTTTTATAACGCTGGTGAAAATGGTCTATCGTAAATTGCAAAGCTTCGGCGTCGCCGATAAGCGTTGTGATATCCCGGAACATTATCCCTTTAATAGGAAAATCGGGGACGTTTCTGATTTTGTTTTTTAGGTCTTCAAGTTTCATGATTCAATCCTGAAATTATTATAATCGCCTGTATATTTTAGCTGTTCTATTTTTGCCGCGCTGACATGAGAATACAATGGCCCAATTTTTACCTCTTCAATGAAACCGTTGACAGCGGAGCTCTCACCCTCGGCCAAAGCCTCGACTGATCCATCATAGAGGTTGCGAACGTAACCGGTAACTCCGAATTTATCGGCGGAGTGTTTCACAAAAAAACGGAAGCCTACACCCTGCACCACGCCGCTTACATTTATACGGGCTGCTTTTTGTTCTCCGGCCAT
>CAZKYQ010000063.1:0-7493 GCA_964556975.1 uncultured Ignavibacteria bacterium | reverse complement strand
GAAACTGCGATTAGTGCTCTGGCGGTATTGATGATAATCAGGTTGCGGCCGTGCCCCAGCCCGGTCGCGATGGGGATATCGACATACGGGTTAGCGTCGTCTATTGACTCTCCCTTGAGTACACCGATTGTCGTCCCGCCAGCCTCTTTCGCGCCCATGCAGGAGGCCTCCATCACGCCCGAAAGCCCGCCGCAGATGAGCATTGCGCCGGATTCAGCGATCAGCCTGCCGACCTGGTAGGCGGTGTCCCGCACCTGCTTATCCCCCGCCGACCCGCCGATAACGCCTATGATTTTAGGTTTGTTCATAAATGAGATTTAGGAGGTGAGGCAGGATTTGTCAAGGGAGATTGATTTCAGATTTCTGTCGGGTTTTAACGCCCTATGACTTGGATAAACCCGACATACTTCCGGTCTTTCCAATGGGACAGAACAATGTTCTGTCCCTACATATAGCTTGGTTAAAAAAAAGCGACGCCAGGTTTAGGGTCCCGGCGCCGCCTAAAAAATCGATTTGAATTATGCTATCTCAAGAGAAGCATCTTATTCGTTTTGTTGAAGCCGTCTGCCTGCATTCTATAGAAGTATATTCCGGATGCCTGTCTTTCGGCATTCCATATAACCTCATGCACGCCTGCTTCCTGATCGGAATTGACGACAGTCTCAACCCTGCGGCCAAGAAGATCGAATACTTCTATTTTAACATGGGAATCTTTCGGCAGCGCGTAATTGATGGAAGTCTGCGGATTGAACGGGTTGGGGTAGTTCTGGCCCAGCGCGAACGACGTGGGAAGATCGCTTAAGCCTTCATCATCGATACCGACCACGTCTGAGATATGCATCGTAACGGGAATGGTCACGGTCGGCTCATCATGATAAATATCGAATCCATCGATGGTAATCTCGCCGGTGTAATCGCCAATTGCCAGCCATGAAGCATCGAATGTTATATTAACGGTATCAGCGCTTGACGGGTTTACTATGCCGAATTCCGGTTCGGCGCGCAACCATCCGCGCACAAACTTGATAGCCATGTTACTCTCGACATATTGCTGATTGAACGCGACCTCCAGCCCTATGGAACCCGCGGCGTCTTCTATGCCGATTGTGGATTCGTCAAGGCGAGTACCCATTGTTTGATACTGGTAAACAATCGTACCGTTGGAGAGGATAATAATCTGGAACGTATAGGGCCCGCCAGAACCGTAATGCGGTATTGATATCCAGGAGACTACTACAGAATCGTTGGTTTCATATCGGTAAACTTGTCCTCCGTTATTCGGATTCAAATCGTCCCAGAAACCGGCCAGGAGATTATTAGGCTGATTTGAATTTGGGATTTCCCTATTGGTAAACGTTGTTGATGTCGAAGTAAGGCTTGCCCAGCCATTTGAACAAATTCTATAAGAATTAAAATCAACGCCATAAAACGCGAATGTGAAGCCAAGCGAGAACGGCCCGACATTCGAATCATCTCCCAGGCTAACCAAGGTGCCAATGGCTGTAATATCGACCCAATTGAATTGCGGGCCGCCCGGATCATTTGAGTCTTTCCAGATATAACCATAGCCATCCGGACCGCCGCTATCATCGGTTTGAGGCGGGTTTTGAGGCTCGTTGCCATTATCGACCAGGGTTTTTTCACCGTTGTCATGGTATTCGGCATAGGGCCCTATCTCTTCGTTTGGAGACGATGAAAGAATACCATTGGAAGTCGTCGTAACAACGGTATATGTCAGATCAAGATCGCCGTCATTGTTTATAACCATAGGCAATTCAGTAACATTCCCCTCAAGGATCCAGACATCGTAACTTGTCAGATCAATATTGAGCCTTCCGCCGGTAATGGCGTAACCGTAAGCCGTATTCGACGGTAACGACTCTATATCACCGGTATATATAGATGTTATCTGATAATAGTAATCATGGTAGTTCTGCGCTGTTTCGTCGAGATAGGTAAATTGCGTACTCGGAACAGTCCCGATCTCCGTGAAAGGTCCCGTTTCGCTATCGGAACGATAAATCTTATAAGTGTCAGGATCGATTCTCGGCGCTTCCCAGCTCATTTCTACTTTCATATCCATATCAAAAGAGGCATCAAGGTTTTCAGGACATGGATACGCTGAGTCTATAAATAGCGTGTCGCCGTTATCGTTGAAGATAAACGTGTAAGATTCGGTTATATTGGGAGTAACTTCAAAATCGATCTCCCCTACTCCCCCATTGCCATAGGACGCCGAATCCGAGTGCATCGGATATACGCGAAAATGGTAAGTTGTTCCGGCATTCATGGTAGCGTCGCCGGACCATTTGTTAGGGGTATTGTCATAACCGGGAGTTAGCTCGGAGATAAGCCCGTTATCGCCCTCAACCGTTAATGTCCAATTGTTTTCGGAGCCTGACGGGTTTACAGCCAATGCCGGTACTGATGGAGGATTGGCGGGGTCGAGAATTGCAAAACCTGTTCCATTGTCAAGAACCGCGTCCACGGTATAATCCTCTGAATAAACACACCAATTGTATGTATTGGCCTGGTCCGAAGCCAATAAAACCGAGCCGGTAAAAATACCGTCGCCGGCAGCTTCATCCGGGCTGACGCCGTCATCCCGCATTATCATAAATTCCTGGCAATCCCATGACGAGCTAAAGAAGCCATCATCATCCCAACTTCCACGGAAATAGAAATTCCTGTACTGAATATCAACAGGGTTTGAAAAAGAGGCCTTAAGAGCGATCTCTACTTTCGGCTCAAGCGCGATATTCAAAATTGTGGTATCGTTTTCAACTACGGTCAGCGTGTTGAACGCGGGAAGATAATCAGATGTATATTCGGTTCTTATATCCCATGCGGTATCAGAAGGAACGTACATGCTGTATTGGCCTGAATTATCGCAATAAGCAATAATTTGCGGGTCGCGATTTGTAACGGTAACGGTTGCTTGAAGCCCAAGGCCTGAAACCTGATCCGTGACCGTTCCCTGGATTCTTCCGTAGCCGTTAGGCGGAATTACATTTACTTCCGCCACATATCTGTAATAATTGGGCATAGTGATTGTAACCGTCATTATGCTCGATGGATTTTGAGCCACAATTGGAATAGGGTCCGAATTGCCCGTCGCTATAGCTGATCCGATAATTTCACCGTCAACCGTTAATCCGATCAATGCTCCCGCGTTTGCGGTGACATTAAACTCGGTAAAACCGCTAAATAAAATATTCGAGTGCGTTACCTGGAGATTGGTGGGAATTTCGGAGTATAAAACATTAAACGCGTCACCATGATGATGGAACAAATGATCAGTATAAACTTTATGCTGTGGATTGTAAGGCCAACTGGATGCCTGCAGGTAATGTTTTGCGGAAGCATTCGCGAAACATGGATTCAGGCTAATAGGGCCATCTTCTCCATGGCCCGGATCGAAGTTGGGCCACATTGAATCCCAGATTCCAAAAATGTAGGTGTCATTAACAAAAGAATACGACACTTCCGAGGCGGCAAGCAGGCCGAGCGCGCCTTTCGCCATTCTATGAAATCTCTCCGTGAAAACCTCAGAGCCGTAATTATACTTTCCGGTCAAGCAATTGATAGAAAAAACAAAACAAAGATCGTCATTGTTAAGCCCTGAAAGATTACTTGTTCTATAATGCGGCTCACCCCATCCCGATTCAAGGCCGTGATCGCGATGCAGCATTAAAAATGCGCCGCTGTTTATATCGTTATTAATTCTTGTGGCATTTGCGCCCCAGTCAGTAAGGTGTTGAGGTGTCTGCGGAATATATCCGAGGCCATTGGGCCCGAAATAATTTACAACCAGATTAGTATTAGAGTTGGATGACCAGATTGTATTCGGACTTCCGGAATAGATGGCGTTTTCTCGAACGGGCGTTTTATCAAGAACATTTTCCATAAAACCCCGACAAATTTCGGTGCAAAGAATAAACCATCTTTCGGTCTGCCAGCCCCCTGCCGTAATGGGATTTTGGTAAAATGATGCGTTTGTCGGCGGATTGCGTTCATAATCCAGAAACTTCGTGATCATTGTGTCAAGATTGTTTGCGTTGCGGGCAGTGATTCTGGCAAATGCCATTTCCGGAAGATTGTCGTTATCCACATCCGCGTAAATATTATCGGAGACGCAATAATTATTCCACATTGGTGAAGTGATCCCGTAGGTCAAGCCAGAGTTCGGAAAATCAGACAACAATAAAACAGCCACAGGCGGGATATCCCAGGTATTGTATGCGTTATTAATCCATGACTCGATTACGGTGGGTGATGTACCGCCAATATCGCTTAAAGTATATACCCCTGTCTTTATGCCCTGAAGGGTTCTCCAGGCCTTTATGGTATCAGCCCAAGCTATGAAATCGGCGTCATCGGGAACGATTATTACATATTCAAAATCGTCCGTTTCGCTGGGTATTAAGTATCTGGTTGAATAATCAATCTTGGGAAGCGAGGCATAATTCATGATATTTCCGGCTAAAATGGGGTCCCAATACGGACTCCGAAGCCGGTCTTCGCCAAAATGATTATTTCCGCCCGTAAAATTGACCTGGACTTTCAAATTGGTATAAACAACAAGCTCTTTGGTTACCGGATTGTACTGAAAAGGCGTGATTCCCAAAATTACATAATCAACTCCGCGCATTTTAGCTGGTTCTGAGAGGCTGACGGGACTTTCGGGATAATAAGCATTGAGGCCAAAAATGGCGGGGTCTTTTTCAAATGTGGGTGCAGAATCGTCATTTTCAAATTGAATGGGGGGCGCCGGCGCTAAATCGACATCTTGAAAATACTCAACACTTGAATAAAGTATTTGCATAGTTGCAGTCGCGCCTTGAGGAATCGCGATAAATTGGCCTGTCCCCGGAAGGTTGGGAGCCCCCGCATTATTGGGTAGAAAGACTCCTGGAATATTGACCATTTGCATAACCTGGCCATCAACCATGAAATCTTCCAGGGCCAGTTCCGGAACAGAGAATTCAACTTCCACACCGGTATAATCCTGATTTATCAGGTTGAAACCGGCTTTGCCGGATACCGAAGAGAAAGTGTAAACTTCTGCTAAGGCGGATGAAACAAGACCCAGAGATAGTAATAATGTTAGAAAACAAGCAATGCGTCTCATCGAATTTCCTTTCTTTATTTTTATTCTATTATCTTTGTCCTACTAACAGTAAAAAATAGCATAAAGATCCAAAATTTCAAACTAATACTTTGCCAAAATTTCATTTTTGTGAATAAATACGAAAACAAATAAACCTAATCATAACAAAGAAATAATGGACCCAATTAGTCTGCGATAAACAAAAAGCGCAGTCCCAAATTCGGTTAAATTGAAAGCAAGAAAGCCCTTGACCGGCTAATATTAATGATTTAAAGTATTGATTAACGCATGGTTTTGCCCCCGTAGCTCAACTGGACAGAGCATCTGCCTTCTAAGCAGAGGGTTTCCCGTTCGAGCCGGGACGGGGGTATATATCTGGGCGGTGACCCCTGGGTCCAAATACCGGGTAACGGCCTCGAACTCGGGGCGTCATGACAAACGAAAGTTGCAATCCAGGTTTCTGGAGCGCCTGCCGATATAGGGCGCCGCCCGAATATTTAAGGCAAAATCAGTCTTGCGACAATTCTATTGACATAATCGAGATTGCCGATAATATTAGGGACGCGATAGTTTTCGTGGTGGGTGTAGCTCAGTTTGGTTAGAGCGCTAGGTTGTGGCCCTGGAGGCCGTGGGTTCAAGTCCCATCACCCACCCTTTTTTATCAGATTAACATTAAATTATAAAATAATCCGCAGGGGCGAGGAAACCTCGCCCCTACAATTATGATTCTTTCTTAAGTACTCCCCTTAGAGCGAATCGGCCTATTTCAGCATCAGCATTTTCTTGACAGCGGTGAATTCATCGGTTTCGAATGTATAGAAGTAGAACCCGGAGGATACTTCATTTCCGGTGTTATCTTTGCCGTCCCATTCGACAATATGTTTGCCGGATTGATATAGATCGTCTATCAGGTCTCTGGTTTGCCTTCCGAGGATATCGTAAACGGTGATCCTGATATGTGAGTCATAAGGCAGGTTAAAGGCGATCTTGGTTCGGGCATTGAACGGGTTGGGGTAGTTTTGGTCGAGGACGAAATCGTTGGGTACGGGAATATGATCCTCAATCGCTTGCAACGTGGAATCACCGCCGCCGTAGGCGCCCATGTCGCTAATTTGATATCCCAGGCCCCAATCGCATTCTAAAAGGATATCTTGAATAGCCGGATCACCGACATCAATGCAGGGAGATTCATACGGACTGCCGCAAATGGTGGACATGAGGTGGAAATCGCCGTTGGCCGTGTCGCGGAAGAGAGGGTCTATATCGATGTTGCCTGTCCCCTGCCAGCCGCCCTGGATATCGGAATATGATAAATTCAAACTATCTTGAGGATCATATATTTGAGGATTAAGAGGAGCAGAATTGCCATAAATAATGTTGTTAGCCGCGAAGTTAGATCCCAGATTATTGCATTTCAGCCCTCCCGCGCGGGAAGCAGAGGAATTATAGGCAATTACGTTATTAATTAGCGAAATGCCAGAGCCGGCGATTAATAAACCGCCGCCGCCTTCACCGGGAAGCATGGTGGTCTCGTTATTGAAAAACAGGTTGTTCATTATTATGCCTCTACCAGAAACGCCAACAGCAAGACCGCCGCCGGTAGACCAGGCAGCATTGCCTTCAAATACATTTGAGATTATAACTACGGTGTCGGCAGAAAATATCGTACCGCCTCCTCCTCCGCTTCCCGCAAAATTATCTCTAAAAATATTTCCAATCATAATAACACTTGGCGAACTCTGGAATCCAATTGCGCCGGCCCAATCGCTGCCCAACATATAATATGTAGTATCTCTTTCAAAAACAGTATTAGTCAAAAAGACATTTCCCTGTGAGCTATATAATCCCGAGCCCTCAAAACCGCAAAAATTATCACTAATATCACAAGAATCAACAACTATATCCGCATATTCAATATAAATTCCACAGCCCTTACCGCCCTGGGGGGCCCTATTATTCCTAATCGAGCAATTTCTCAATACAAGATCTGTGCTTTCACTAAGAATTGCTCCGCCATAATAATCCGTCCAGTATTGCGGGTTATCCGATAGCTCCGCCATACCGCGTTCCAGTATACAATGGCTGAATTCTGATCCGCTGCCGCCATTATAAAACCTGAGGCCAAACCACCACGTTGATGGATAATTAGAAGTGAACATTATTGAATCGCTATTAGTCCCAATTGCTCGCAAAACGGCCGAAGTATCAACAATAAATTTATAATGCCCCTGAAATTCAATGTAACATCCAGGACCGATAAAAAGGGAAGATTCCTGAGGAACCCTAAGTTCTCCCACAACCTCAAGTGGGTTCATGGACGAATCTCATTCTCCCCAAACCTCTCCCGAAACCTCAGTGGCGTAAGAGGGTGCCCGAAGCTACT
>CAZKYQ010000062.1:0-13291 GCA_964556975.1 uncultured Ignavibacteria bacterium | reverse complement strand
AATTAAATTATATATAAATTATTCTGTTACTCCGAAACATGCTACTCAAACATCATAATACAGCCTGAATTCCCACGGATGAGGGCGCTGGCGTATCTGGCGAGTTTCGTCATTTTTAATTTTTATCCAGGTTTCAATCAGTTCAGGCGCGAAAACGCCGTCTTTCGTTAAATAATCATTATCTTTTTCCATACACTCTATTGCGCCGGGCAGCGATGTTGGCAAAGTCGGCAGCTTGGACAGATCGGCCTGCCCCATTTTGATAACATCATCATTAAGGGGCTCGCCGGGATCGATCTTGTTTTCAATGCCGTCCAACCCCGCTAGAAGCATGGCGGAGAACGACAAGTATATATTGGCCGTGGCATCGGACGACCTGAACTCCATGCGCATAATATCGGGATCTTTGATATAGCCTGGTATTCTCACCGCGGCGGTACGATTGCCGACAGAATAATTGATCCAGACCGGCGCCTCAAATCCCGGTACCAGCCTCTTAAACGAATTGGTCGAGGGATTTGTGAACGCAAGCAGCGACGGCGCGTGTTTTAGCAAACCGCCAAGGTAATAACGTCCGGTTTCGGATAAATTCAGAGGCATATTTTTGTCGTAGAAAATGGACCGTCCGTCTCTGGCCAAAAATTGATGTACATGAAGCCCTGACCCCGGCTCCTTGAAAAGCGGTTTGGGCATAAAACATGCTGATTTTCCAAACTTGTAAGCCGCGTTTTTTATAATATATTTGGCTAATTGCGATTTGTCGGCCATCTCCATCATCGGAGCAAAAGTTGTCTCGATCTCCTGTTGCGATGCTCCGCCCACCTCATGATGATGATATTTTACCTTTATTCCCGCCTCTTTAAATAATTTGCAGATATGCGCGCGGATCTCATAGGTCTTATCCTGAGGCGGGGCGGCGTGATAACCGTCCTTATAACGTATCTTATGGCCTAAATTGAAATCCGAATCGTCACCTGAATTCCATTCTGCTTCTTCGGCATCGAGAAAATAATAACCATGATTGGGCGCCTGGCCGTACCGGACCTCGTCGAAAAGATAAAACTCAAACTCCGGCCCCATATAAGAATCGATGCCCGGGGCGGTCTTTTTCAGACGCTTAACCGCCTTCTGGGCCGTATATCGAGGGTCTCTCGGATGAGGCTCCGTGGGATTGACTTCACATATATTTGATATAATCGAGATCGTAGAAGATTCCCAGAAGGGATCGGCGAAATAAAATGACGCGTCTGGAATGATAATCATATCTCCCGCTTTTACGGATAGAAAGCCCAATGACGATCCGTCTATGCCAATGCCATCGGTAAATGTCTTCTCCGAAAGATTTTCGGCGGGGATTGTCAAATGTCTCCAGCCGCCCTTTAAATCAGAGAATTTAAAATCAACAAACTCGAATTTTTCGTCTTTTACTTTTTTTAAAAATCCATCAATCAATCCACACCGTCCTTCCAAACAATTATCGCCAAGTGCTTATAATAATCAAAAAACGTATAAGGTCAATATTCAAAATTCACCGCGTTGAATATGGGTCCACTATGCCGCGATTTGAATTGCTTTATTTTAGGCAATATTTTTATTTCAATTTCCGTTCAAATTACATATTATAGTCGAATGAATTTTCCTTCGGATATTTATTTTTCAGATTTGGGCGAAATAACGCCCTTTATTTTGGTGGCATGATTCGATTAAGATAAAGATTTTAAATCTTCTAATAATTAAGGGAGTCTCTATGGAAAGAAAAATACTGGTGTTGCTATTGCTGGTGTTGCTTGCGTTCCAGATAGGATATTCGGAGACGCCGGCAGAGGAAGTCGTGATTGATACGATCGGGCCTCCGGCTCTTACGCCGCCATCGAATGTCCGCGCTATGGATAAACTAAACGACACCGGTCATGGGATTATAGTTAATTGGGACCCCTCCCCGGATGATGGCGCCGGCCTTGATAATGTTCTTGGATATGAGGTTTACCGGTCTGATACCCCCGACGGCGAATATATGTTTAGCGGAATGGCCATCAAGGGCAGCTCCGAATTCGAGGATAAAAATGATACGCCAAAAATGAACGGCGATCCTAATCCCGAATTTATAGAAACCGGCAAAACCTATTATTTCAAGGTCCGTTCAATGGCTTCCGGCAATGTATATTCCGAGTTTACCGAACCGGTTTCAGGGTTCGCGGTCGAGAACTGGTACCACCAGGGTAAAACCGGGATATTGGTCGGCGTGCTGATTTTCTGGGCTTTTGTGGTTTACTTTATTTTCAAAGCCCGCAGAGGCAAGGAGTTTTACGTCCGTCCGCTGGCCGGTATCAACGCTGTCGACGACGCCATTGGCCGCGCTACGGAGATGGGTCGTCCTATTCTTTTCGTCCTCGGAACCGGCACGGCAGGTGATATCGCCACAATAGCCGGTTTTACAATACTCGCGAGGGTAGCCAAGCTCACCGCTGAATACCAGACCAAAATACTTGTGCCGGTAAACGATCCGGTCATGATGGCCGTAGCCCAGGAAACCGTGCGGGCAGCCTATCTCGAGGCCGGGCGGCCTGATATCTATGATCCGGAATTGATTTCGTATGAAACCGCCATGCAGTTTCCCTATGTCGCGGCGGTTAACGGTATCATGATAAGGGAGAAAACGGCAACGAATTTTTATATGGGAGTATTCCACGCCGAATCGCTCATTCTCGCTGAAACCGGAAATGTTTCCGGATCGATTCAGATTTCAGGGACAGACCAGATTTCGCAGCTTCCGTTCTTCATTGCCGCGACCGATTACACGTTGATTGGCGAAGAGCTTTTTGCCGCCAGCGCGTATCTGTCCAAAGACCCTATTCAGGTAGGAACATTAAAATCGCAGGATTGGGCCAAAGCGCTTTTGATATTGATACTGGTGCTTGGGGCGTTACTTATCTCGGTGGGTATGCCCTTTATGAAAAATATAATGACGGTAAACATTTAGGGGAAAAGATAGAAAATGAGAAAACAAATACCAATATATTTTGTCTTTGTCTCCGGAATTGTAATGATAATCCAGTACTTCATTCCATCGGAAGAATCGGAATGGTTTTTCACTTACGCTAATGACTGGGTTATCGTTATCGGGATATTTGCTCTGGCATTGGGTATCTGGTCCCTCCTTAAAACGGAGATGAAAAAACTTAAAGATCCGAAAGAACGATTTTTTGCGGGGGTTCTGCTTTTTGGGTATTTCATCATGGTTTTCACCGGCCTTAAACGAGCAAATCTCGAGGCCGGAAGTCTAATGATGGATATTTTCAGTAATGTTCTGATACCTATTCAGGCTACCATATTCTCTTTGCTGGCGTTTTACATTGCCAGCGCCGCCTATAGGGCGTTCAGGGCAAGAACCGTACTTGCCACAATCCTGCTTTTAACGGCATTCATAATCATGGCCAGGCTTATTCCTCTAGGGCCGATTTCTACAGTCAATCAGTATGGAGTGTCATGGATACTGGCCATACCGAATATGGCGGCCAAGCGCGCCATTACAATGGGTGTTGGTTTGGGCGTGATCGCGACCTGTATCAAAATCATCCTTGGCATTGAACGAACCTATCTAGGGCATGATTGAGGAGGCCTGATATGACTTTTTGGGGGAAATTAATGAACCTCGACAGGCGCTGGGTCTACCTCAGTATTGGAGTTGTTGTAATTATTCCGGCCATAATACCATTCAAAGTCCCGGTCTCTACAACGCCTGAAGTTGAAAAAATTTATAATTTTGTTGAAAGCTGCGAAGCCGGTGACTACATATATCTCGGAATTGACTACGATCCATCGACCCTTGCCGAGCTCGATCCAATGGCTTACGCGATATTAAACCAAGCGTTCTCAAAAGATATAAAAATAATTATTGCCTGCCTATCTCAATTCGGGCCTGCCATGGCAGAGCTGAGGATAAGCGAGGTAGCTCAAAAATACGACAAGGAATCGGGCAAGGATTACTGTTTCCTTGGATATCGACCATATCCCGCCTTGGTAATACTTTCAATGGGCCTTGATTTCAGGGTAACATTCCCGCTTGATTATTACGGCCAGTCGGTTGATTCCATGGAGGTTATGCAGGGAGTTCGCAACCTTATGGATGTCAAGGGGGCGATTGTTCTTACGGCTGGCAACGTAGCCGATATGTGGATCACCTACGGTAACGGTCGGTTCGGATTTCCTGTCGCTTTAGGAGTGACCGGTGTTATGAGCGCCGATTACTACCAGTATCTGCAGTCTGGCCAGATTTTCGGTTTGATTTCAGGAATCAAAGGAGCCGCCGAATATGAAACTCTTTCCGGATTCGAGACTACCGGCCTTGAGTCTATTTCATATCAGGCGCTTACGCATGGAGTGATACTGTTGTTTATTATAATTTCGAATGTCGGCTATTTCGCCAGCAGAAACAAAAAGAGAAGATAGGAGGACGCTATGGAATTCGAACAACTTTTGTGGCACACTTTAGCGGTTTTCCTGACTCTTTGCGTCTTTTCGTTTTTGTACAAAGATAATCCGTTCTACAAGTTTTCTGAAAGGCTTGTAGCGGGGGTCGCCGCAGGTTACTGGACTATGCTCCTTTACCATACAAACTTCTACGACAAAGTAATCTTAAAGGCCGAAAGCATCTGGAATTTGCCCAGCTTTAAGAACATAGATCTGTATTATATTATTCCCTTTTTTCTTGGACTGGCCATGTGGACCAGGTTTTCCAAAAAATATGCCTGGATCTCGCGTTATTCCATCGCATTTTACATAGGTATCTCGACTGGCGTCTCGATTCCGGTTTACATGTACACCTATATATTCAAGCAGGCTTCATCCACAATAATACCTCTTAATTCTATTAACAATATCCTTATTGTTGTTTTCGTACTGAGCTCTCTTTTTTACTTCTTTTTCTCGAAAGCACATACTGGCGTCTTTGGTGTTGTGTCTAAAATCGGCATATATTCTCTCATGATAGGATTCGGCGCCGGGTTCGGCCTGACAGTTATGGGCAGGGTGGCGTTATTGGTACAGCGAGTCTTGTTTTTAAAAGATTATGTTGGTGAAATCAGAATGTTCTTAACGGGATAGCCTGTAAATAAAGTGGTTTGAGATACTTAAGGCGTCCCGGGAGATTGCTCAGGGGCGCCTTTTTTCTTGATGCCATTATTAGAAATTTAGTGTTCGGTCGGGTCGTGAGCGAAGCGGAGACCTGACCGATAGTAAACAAAACCGGCAGTTCACGTCCGCCCTTGGCGGACTGCGAACCGACGGAACAAATAGCTGTTTGAGGGCGCCTTTTTTATTGAAAACATAAGCATATTGGCGTTAACCCTTTGGCATTAAGACAAATATATTCTTTCCGCATACAGAAAATTAAAATATTATTTGGAACAGATCGTCCGAAAATATATATATATGTACAGTATGTTAAAAAGCAATCTGATCCGTTGGACAATATTATTACTTATTGCCTTTTTCGCTAATTCCGGATGTATCTACTTCAACACATTCTTCAACGCCAAAAAGAAATTCCGCGAAGCTGAAGATATTCAGCTAAAAAATAAAACCGGACAGCAAAATCGCGGGGGAGGGCAACGGGGCGCTCGGGGCGGAAACAGATCGGGCGGAAGGCGCGGCAATAGCAATATCGGCGGACAGGGAACATCAAAGGTCACGCCCCAGGTAAGGCTGCTTTATGAGGATGCCATAAAAAAAGCCAGCAAAGTGCTGAAATTCCATCCTGAATCAAAATACGTTGATGACGCGCTCTGGCTTATAGGCAAATCTTACTTCAATATTGGAGATTATATTCTCTCGGACCGTAAATTCCAAGAGCTGGCGATAAATCATCCTGAATCCAAATACACCGATGATTCTTATTATTATTCTGGGTTATGCCAGATTGAATTGGGCAATGACGAACTCGCCATGAAGGCCTTCTCAAAAATCGAGGCTAATTTCAATAAAAGCGATTATTTTGATGACGTTTATTTTGCTAAGGGCAAAATGGATAAAAAATCAAAAAATTATGCCCAGGCTATTGACCAGTTCAGCCTCTATCTTGAGAAATTCCCGAAAGGCGATTCGGCGGCAAAGGCCGTTTTCTGTATCGCACAATGTAAAGACGAATTGGGCGAATTCTATGATGCTTATCTGACATACGCGTCAGTAGAAAAAGCAAAGCCAAGTAAAGAGCTTTACTTCGACGCTACCCTTGCCTCGGCTGTAGCGGTTTTAAAAACAGATTCGATCCATATCGGAATGGAAATTCTTGTTGCCCTCTCGAAAAACGAGAGTTACTTCGCGAACTCCTCGAAAATACGATTAAGAATTGCTGAAGGATATTTTCTGCAGGGGAATATCGATAAGGCTATTGAAGAGTATACCGAAGTTACGGTCCAGGCGCCGCGGACAGAAGAAGCGGCTGAGGCTTATTATCGTCTCGGGCTAATTTACCAGAATGATATTTATGATATTGAAAAAGCGAAAGAATCTTTTTCAAAGGCGCAAAATGAAAACCGTGAATCTGAATATAGAAATCTGGCGTTGAGCAAATCGGCCCAGATCGCGAAATTAGAATCATATTTAATACAGCTTCAAAAAGCGGATTCTATCAAATCAGCCCAACTGGGCATTTCGCCCGATACAACAGCAATCGATACAACATTTTCCGTAGAAGACACGATGTTAATTTATACTGTTCAAGATAGCCTGCCCGGCGATGCACCATCAATAGATTCAATCGATGTTGTGTTTGGGCCATTTCCTGAAATTATTGACGACAGCCTTGCCGCCTTCATCGGTCCGCTTGAAGATTCCACGCTCGTAATTTTGGATACAACTCAGAACATCGATAAAAGCGGTCCCGGAGATGATATTAAAGTAGAAATCAATCAAGATTCCCTGAATGCGGTAACAGCCGCGCGAGACGACAGTATTCGGCAGGAAATTATTCGATCAGGCATAAAGACGAGGTTTTTGCTCGCGGAGCTATACGCCTACGAACTTAATCGGCCTGATTCGGCGCTGACGGAATATCTTCTTCTTGTGAATGAATATCCCAACTCCCCTTATGCTGTCAGGGCATTGCTGGCAATGGCAAACATTGAGTTGAACAGGGCGGATACTTTAAATGCCAGCCTGTATCTTGGAAGGCTCATCGAAGAATATCCTGAATCGCCGCAAGCCGTGCGAGCGGCTGAATTTCTTGAGTTTCCTCTCGATCTTTCCCAAAACGCGATCGGGCTATATGCTCGGGCCGAGAGCCTGATCTATTATGATGACAATCCTGATTCGGCAATTATACTTTTTCAACACATTGCGGATAATTTCCCTGATTTGGCCCCGAAGGCTTCATTTGCTATAGCCTGGACACTCGACAACATTATCGGAGTGACGGACAGTTCGGCATTTTACGCTTACGCGTCGATAAATAAGACCTATCCTCAAACCGAGTATGGCAGCGCGGCCAAAATACGGCTTGGGCTTGATTCAAAGCCGAGATTTGAACGCAAGGCAAATCGTGATCGCGAAAAAGAATCGGAAGAAGGACGCGATGATCCCCTGGCCGACCCGGACTCAGCACTGGCGTTAGCCATGGGACTTCCTAACGCCCCGCGGGTAATCGAACTTGGTGAGTTTCTATACCCGGAGGAACTTTTGAACAAAGATTTAAAAGGCCAGGTCATATTTAAAATCAAGCTGGATATTACCGGCAAGGTGCAGGATTATGAGATAATCGGTCCTTCGGGAGAAAGGGCTATAGATTCCGTTGCGACATTCGCCTTATTGGAAACGGAGTTTGATGTTTCCAACTATGATTTTACTCAACTTGATTCGTTTTTCAGATACAGCATTCGGTTTGAACGTCCTGAAATTGATTTGTTTAACGATCCCTACAGAGACCGCAGGGAAAGTGAGGGTCATTGATAAAGTACGCCAATTTCTGCCCCGTTTTAAAAAAAGAGCATATTTCTGATATCATATTAAAATATACTTTCAGAGCCAAGGATATTTCTTCATCGGCGAAGCCAGGCCAGTTTGTTCAGATTAAAATTAATAGTGGCCATGACCCCCTATGGCCTCGCCCTTTTTCGATCTTTGACATAAATGAGTCGGATGGCGAAATCTCAATCATATTTAAAATCGCGGGACGCGGGACGAATTTGCTTGCCAAAAAAAAAGCGGGGGATTCGGTTCATATATTCGGGCCGTTGGGAAGTGGGTTTTCTTTGCCTGGCAACTCTCAAAAAATCATTATGGCCGCCGGGGGTGTTGGACTTCCGCCCCTGTATCTTTTATCTAGATTTTCAATTGAAAATGGCTTGCCGCCCGAATCAATTGTTTTTATTTCGGGCGCGAGAACTAAAAACGATCTCTTCAAATGCGAAGAACTTGCAAAATTAAATGTCGATCTTCGTTATTGCACCGATGACGGCTCTTATGGAGAGAAAGGGACGGTTATTGATCTTCTTAAAAACATCCTTAAAAAAAATATTGATATTTCAGTTTACTCCTGCGGCCCATCGGCCATGCTTAAGAGGGTTGACGAATTGCTTGTTGATAACAATATTGCCGGATATCTTTCTCTTGAAGAATTAATGCCGTGCGGTTACGGCATTTGCAGCGGGTGCGCGGTTAAGGTTAATCCTCCGGATAACCGCGGGCCGACCGATGACAACCGTGATTACCATTTGAAAAGAGTTTGCGTTGACGGTCCGGTATTTAAAGCAGGCGAGGTGATCTGGGAATGAAACCGAATCTTTCAGTTGATATAGCAGGGCTGCATTTAAAGAACCCTGTTTTGTCGGCTTCGGGCTGTTTTGCTTATGGCGAAGAGGCGGCTGAGGTTTTCGATTTAGCGAAAATTGGCGGCGTTATTACAAAATCATTGACATATCTTCCACGCGAAGGCCATCCCCCGCCAAAAGTCGTAGAAACTTCCTGTGGAATGTTGAACGCCATCGGGCTTTCCAATGTCGGGCTTGAGCATTTCATCGCCGAGAAGCTTCCTTTTCTGGCAAAACATGATACCGCCTGCGTCGTAAGCATAGCGGGATCGAAAATCGATGAATATGCCCGAATCGCTGAAAGGTTAGCAGGCGAAGAAAATGTTGACGCGATAGAGGTCAATATCTCCTGCCCCAATGTGGATGAAGGCGGATTGGAATTCGGGGCTTATCCCAAACCGGCAGGCAAAGTCATAGCCGCGGTCAAAGATAATTTCCCCCGGCACGTAATAGCGAAACTATCTCCAAACGTTACCGATATTATCAGCATCGCGAAATCCGCGGCCGATAGCGGCGCGGATTCGGTATCGCTCATAAACACCCTTGTCGGGACCGCTATTGATATTGATAAAAGAAAGTTCAAATTATCCAACAGGCTTGGAGGGTTATCGGGGCCGGCAATAAAACCGGTGGCTTTAGCGATGGTTTACAAAGTTGCTGCCGCAGTTGATTTTCCCGTAATCGCCGTCGGAGGCGTTTCTAATGCCGAAGACGCCATAGAATTTTTGCTCGCTGGAGCGAAAGCGATCCAGATCGGAACCGCCTGCTTTTTTGATCCTCTCGCGCCTGTAAAAATTGTTAATGGAATCAGCGAATATCTTATAAAAAATGATATTAGCGAACTAAACGAAATAATAGGATCAGTTGAATGAGCAAGCGGTTTTACGAAAAATTATTGGGAGCCGCAAGAAAAAACCAAAGTTGGCTGTGTATTGGCCTTGATCCTGATATAAATAAAATTCCCAATGATTTCGGATCTGGTTCCGAGGCTATTCTAAAATTCAACAAGGCGATAATAGATTCTACTTCCGATCTTGTGTGCGCTTATAAGCCAAATTCGGCTTTTTATGAGGCTTTGGGCCCGGAAGGTATGCGGATCCTTTTTGAAACCATAAAATTGGTCCCGGAGCATATCGCTGTTATCCTTGATTTTAAAAGAGGCGACATCGGCAACACGGCCGCCATGTACGCTAAATCGGCATTTGAATATTTTCGCGCCGATGCCGTAACGGTCAGTCCGTATTTGGGAAAAGATTCTATAGAGCCATTTATTAATTATAAGGATAAAGGCGTATTTATCTTATGCTTAACATCAAACCCGTCATCGGCTGATATTCAAAAACAGTTTTTAATAAAAGACAGCCTTTCGCCAACGAAAAAGATGAATGTTTTCATCCATGTGGCAAGGCTTTCTATGGAATGGAATGTCAACGGCAATATAGGGCTTGTGGCGGGGGCGACGTCGCCCGCTGAACTTCAGAATATCCGAAAGGAGATTGGCGGCCAGATGCCATTATTAATTCCCGGCGTGGGATCGCAGGGAGGAGATCTGGAAAGGGCTGTGGTCTCCGGATCAAACTCGTCAGGAGAAATGGCCGTTGTAAATATTTCAAGAGGAATTATTTACGCTGGCGAAGGCGGTTCGTTTACGACCTCGATTCGACAAAAGACAAAATATTATAAAGACGCTATTCACGATTTTTTGATGGATTAAACTTATCACGCATTCGAAGCTGCGAACTTTTTAACATTTTTTGGTTTTTTTGCTTGACACGATCCTAACTAACCATATATTTGAAATACAATTCAATACAACGATAGATGGTTGTTGAGAGTATTTGAATAGAGTTAAATTATTAGGCGCGTATGGCTAAGTCTAAAAAAACTGAAAAAAACCATCCGATTGCGATAATCGGCGGGGGCCCTGCTGGCGTATCCGCGGCAATTGCGGCGGCAAAAAAGTATAAAAATATAATTCTGTACGATAAAAACCCGGAACCGGTAAAGAAGCTAAGTTCCATCGGCGCAATTCCTTTGTTGAGCGCCGAGCAAATGACATCCGAAAAATTTATCAAGGCTTTCGGCGACAGGGGAGGTTTCATTAAACCTGCTCTGAAATCGTTTAGCTGGAAGGAACTATCAAAGTTTTTCAAGGACATGGGCATTAAAATTAGCTCCAACGGAAGCAACAAGTTATTAATTTCAAATGACGAAGTTGTCCGACTAAAAGAAGTCTTCAAAGAGACCGTTGAATCGGCGGGAATAGTCTATAAAAAATCCTCGAGGGTTACAGCCTTAAAAATCTCTCGCGGAAAAGTCAATGGAGTCATAGTTAACGGAATCACACATCCCGTTTCGGCGGTAGTTCTCGCCTGCGGTTCATTTTCGTTTCCCAAGACAGGATCTACTAAGGATGGCTACATTATGGCTGAAAAGGCCGGCCATGAAATAGTGCCGCTGAAACCGGCCTTTGTCGGGCTTGAAACAAAAGAAAAATATGGCGCGCTCTTGGGCGATGTGCATGTTCGGGATTGCCGGATAAACGTTCTGCTCAAGGAGGAATTCCAATTTTTCGATAGGGGCACGTTGACATTTACCCAATACGGCCTTGGCGGTGAGATAATATTGAACAGCTCGTCGAAAATCACAGAACTTCTCGAAAAGGGCGAAGTAAAAATACAAATCGACCAGGTGCCCGATATGTCCAAAATAGCGATAGCAAAGCTTCTTAATCACGAATTCCCCCATACCGACAGGACTACCTTATTTGATCACTTGAACCCATATCTTCCCGACGGGCTTCTTGAGGCAATGGAAAAACTCACCAGGGTGCATTCCAGCCGGCCCGTGACTTTTCTTTCAGCCCTTGAGAAAAAGCATATTGTACTCTGGCTGAAAGATTTTACGTTCACTATAAAATGCCCAAGGCCGTTCAGCGAGACTCGCGGCGTTTTGGGCGGGGTCGCACTCGACGATATCGACCCGGAGACGATGGGCTCGAAGAAGATCAAGAACCTGTATTTCGCGGGGGAATTACTCGATCTTTTAGGGCCGCTGGGCGGATATAATATCGAGATGGCGTTTTCCACCGGCCATCTTGCCGGACTATCGGCATCATCCGGCAACGGCTCGAAAAAGAAATAAAGCCTTACTTGCGAGTTATGGCTTGCCATGACCCCGATATAAATTTTACTACTTTGCAGAACACATAATCCATCAGTCATTGCGAGGAGTCCGCCGAAGGCGAGCGACGAAGCAATCTGTTTATTTCAGGTACAAAACGGTATTTGTTCGAAAGCGAGAGATTGCTTCGGTTTTTGTACAAACAAAAATCTCGCAATGACGATATAGAGAATTCACTCAACAAAAAAAACATTGACACAAAACAAATATCAAAGAATAACATAATCTATGGCAAGATTAACTTTCTGGGGAGCGACAGGCACGACCACCGGCTCGCGTCATCTTCTGGAAACGGACTCCGGAAAATTCCTCATTGATTGCGGGATGTTTCAAGGCGCCAAAGAGAACCGCTTGAAAAACTGGGAGAAATTTCCCATAGCCCCAGAAACAATAGATCAGGTGTTCCTCACGCACGCTCATATCGACCATACGGGATATTTCCCGAAATTTTGTCGTGAGGGATTCAAAGGGCCCGCGTATTGCACCTATGCGACAGAGGAATTTTGCAAACTTCTATTTATCGATAGCGCCCGCATACAGGAGGAAGACGCGAGATGGGCCAACAAGAAAGGCCACACCAAACACAAACCAGCCAAACCTTTATATACTGTTAAAGACGCGGAAAAAGCGCTTGACCATTTATCGCCGCTGCAATATGGCGAGGACCTATATATCGGAGAAAAACTCAGGGTCAAGATTAAAGACGCCGGGCACATACTCGGTTCCGGTTTTGTGGATATTAAGACACATTCCGGTAAAGAATCGAAAAAAATAGTCTTCAGCGGCGACTTGGGGAGACCGTCAAAGCGGTTCCTGCGCGATCCGTTTCAAGCGTTTAATGTCGATTATCTCGTTTTGGAATCCACTTATGGCGGCCGTCTGCATGGGGAGGCTTCGCCGATTGACGAGCTTGCCCGCGTAATCAATGAAAGCATCAAGCGCGGCGGCATGTTGATAATTCCCTCATTCGCTATCGGAAGGACCCAGCAGCTCTTATATGTGATTCGTGAGCTTGAAGAGGCCAAGCGAATTCCACCGCTTCCAATTTATATAGATTCGCCAATGGCAATCAACGCGACGGAGGTATTTGAACACCGGATTTCCGACATGAATATTGAAAGCAGGGTGGCGCGGTTAAATGGAATTGATATCTTCAAGCCGAAAACGCTTCATATTTGCAAATCGAGGGAGGCCTCCAAGGAGATTAACAAAATAAAGAAAAAGGCGATACTCATTGCCTCCAGCGGCATGGTTACCGGCGGGCGCGTTCTTCACCTGCACATCACACACACACGCCCCCGCGC
>CAZKYQ010000061.1:0-13621 GCA_964556975.1 uncultured Ignavibacteria bacterium | reverse complement strand
TTTCAGTATCAGGACAAAATACCGATACTGGGTTGAGTGAGATTTATTGGAAACGTAATAACAAATCTGAGCGTTTGAAGAGTTAGATGCGTTAAAGGCCTTTTGAGATATTGAAAAGAAGGGAATGAAAAGAAGGGGAAATGAAAAAAGAACAGCAAATTCTTGTTAATTATTTAAAACAGAAAGGCCTAAAACAGACATCGCAACGCGCGTTCATCCTTGAAAAATTCCTTTCTTCCAAACGGCATGTTTCGGCAGATGAGCTTCACAGTATTGTCAGAGAGCGAAATCCGAAAATCGGGTTTTCCACGGTGTACAGAACGCTAAGTATATTAACGGAATGCGGACTTGCCAGAGAGGTCAATTTCGGAGATGGACGGGCGCGCTTCGAAAGGGCAACAGATAAAAGCCAGCATGGCCATCTTATTTGCACAAAATGCGGTAAGGCCGAGGAATTCACAATCAGCTCTTTAGAAAAGTCTATTGATAAAATTGCGGCAAAATCGGGATTTAAGCCCGAGGGCCGCCGGTTAGAGGTTTATGGGCTTTGCAAAAAATGCGGATAAAAAAATTTAATAATGTTATGATAATGAAAATCAAAATCATCGATGGATTATGACAGAGATAAGTAAAGCCGCGCTAAATAAAAAACAGTCAAAAACATTAAGCGCTCCGGTAATTCTTGTTGGAAATCCCAACGTTGGCAAGTCCGCTTTATTTGGCGGGCTGTCCGGCCGATATGTTGAAGTTTCTAATTATCCGGGTACTACGGTTGATTATTCAGCTGGCTGGATAAAATTAAAAGGTGAAAAGATTAGAATTTATGATTCTCCCGGCGCTGATTCTTTGTCTCCTGTTTCCGAGGATGAAATTGTCACGCGGGACCTTTTGCTATCGTATCCGGATTCTACGATAATCTGTGTTATTGATTCGAAGAACCTGAAAAGGGGCCTTATACTCCTTTCTCAGCTTGCTGAATTTGAGTGTAATGTCGTTATCGCAATGAATATGGCCGATGAGGCGAAAAACGCCGGGATCAGCATCGATAAGGAAAAATTGGCTGATATTCTGGGAGTCCCAATTGTTTCCACTATAGCGACCCAAAGGCGGGGAATTGAACAACTTAAAGAATCTTTGCCGTGGGCTTCGGTCCCGAAAATACGAGTTGCGTTTGATTATGACATTGAAAATTCCATCGCGGGAATCGAGGGAATTCTTAGAAACTATTTAAAAAACAACAGAGGCGTTTCAATTAGCGTTCTTTGCGGAGACAATGGAATTCCTGTTAAAAACCAACAGCCAATTTTAGATTCCGATTTATCCAGGGTTTACGATATAAAATCACAGCTTGAATCATCAACCGCGGAACCGCTCGGGTTTATAATTGCCAAACGCAGAAATGACGAAATGCAGTCTATTGTCGAAAAAACAATTACTGTAGAAACCTCGCCCGGTCACAAAGTTCTATCTTTAATCGGACGCCTGTCTATTCATCCCGTTTATGGGTTGCCATTGCTTTTGGCGGTATTAATAGGAACTTATTATTTTGTAGGTGTGTTTGGGGCGCAAACTCTTGTTGGCCTGCTTGAGGAAAAGTTATTTGGCGGATTAATCAATCCCTTTTTCATAAAAGCTTTCGGATTTGTTCCCAGCGAAATTGTTCGCGATTTTTTTATAGGGCAATATGGCATAATTACAATGGCTATTACTTATGCGTTTGCCTTGATACTGCCGATTGTCACGACATTTTTTCTCATCTTTGGAGCCCTTGAAGATTCGGGGTATCTTCCGAGGTTGGCGTTCATGGTTGATAGGATATTTAAAAAAATCGGTTTGAACGGCCGCGCTGTATTGCCGATGATTTTAGGCCTTGGATGCGACACAATGGCCGTTCTGACAACGAGGATATTAAATACGAAAAAAGAAAAAATCCTGGTGACATTCTTACTTGCCCTGGCAGTTCCTTGCTCCGCCCAGCTTGGAGTAACTCTCGGCATACTTGCAACTATTTCTTTTACGGCTGTGTTGGTTTGGATTGGCGTAATTATATTCGTGATGTTTTTAATCGGGTATATCTCATCGAAGGTGATTCCTGGCAGATCGTCTGAGTTTATTCTTGAAATTCCTCCTTTAAGGCTGCCTAAAATTAAAAATGTAGTAATCAAGACCCTGATGCGGCTGGAATGGTATCTTAAAGAGGCGGTTCCTTTGTTCGTGCTGGGAACAATAGTGCTTTTTATCATGGATAAAATCAAAGTCTTGTCTGTTGTAACAGCGCTTTTCAGGCCAATATCCACCGGAATATTGGGGTTGCCGGAAAAAGCCGCCGAGGCTTTTATTTTGGGCTTTTTAAGGCGCGATTACGGCGCTGCCGGTTTTAAAATGATGTTTGATGACGGTCTACTTGACGCGGCCGGCGCGGTCGTGGCCATGATAACAATTACTCTTTTTGTACCCTGCATTGCCAATTTCTTTATTATGATAAAAGAAAGAGGATTTAAAACCGCTTTTGGAATGGTTTTATTTATAGTTCCGTTTGCCATTGCGGTTGGCGGCGTAATGAACATTGTTTTGAGGCGGTTGGCGATATGGTAATAAAATGCCCGGTGTGCGGATACAGATTTGATTCTTCGTCCTCGAACACATGTCGAAGCTGTCCGATGAAGTCAGACTGTAATACGCTATGCTGTCCCAATTGTCATTATGGCTGGGTTGAGTCATCGTCATTGGCTGAATATTTATTAAAATATTTCAAGAAAAGGAAAAAAGTTGGAAGATCATAAGGGGCATTTAAAAGACGAATTTTTAGAAGCTCTTTACAAGGCCGGGGAGAACGGAAAACTGCCCTCCGATGAAGATTCCCTGGGCTTAACAAACCCGATGGAACATGAAGACATAGAATCGCTAATTGACGGTAGTTTTATTGTTCGTGAAAACGGCAAATTCGATTTAACCGCGGCTGGAAAGACATCAGCGGAGTCATTAGTCAGGAATCATCGGCTCGCCGAACGTCTTTTCTCCGAGGTTCTTGATCTTAAAGGAAAAGAGCTGAATAATACCAGTTGTTCTTTCGAGCATGTTCTGGAAGATGCGGTGATAGAATCGGTGTGTACGATACTTGGCCACCCTCCGACTTGCCCGCATGGCAAAAGAATACCTCCGGGAAAATGCTGTAAAGCTTCCAGAAGGCAGGTTAAGCCGATTGTAATACCCCTCACGGAGCTGCCGGTTGCTCAAAACGCCAAAATAGTATTTATAACAACTCCGCACCACCAAAGGCTTGGACGGTTGATAAACCTGGGTGTTATACCCGGCGGATATCTATCGATTATTCAAAAATATCCGTCTTATTTATTGAAACTTGGCGAAACAGAAATAGCGATTGACTCTGCAATTGCTTCGGAAATTTATGTCAGGGCGGCATCGAACGAGGTTCTTTCAACTTAGAGGATATCCATAATGATATTATGAGAGTGATAACGACGGTCGCAAAAAGGCCCTTTAATGAAATAATATTGCTAATAATTCCGCCTAAGCCCGCAAAGAGCACGGTAGGAGCGATAAAAGTATGCATTAGCCCAATATAAAGCGGTCTTCCTCTTGAGGGAGAAATTTCGAGCAGATAATTCATATATCCCATGTCAATACCTGCCTCGGCCATTCCCATGAAAAAGAAAACGCTGGAAAATAGATACGGATCGATTTCGAAGATAAAAGAAGTGAGGGCTATAACAGGCGAGACAATTCTAAGAACTGTGGAAAGCAATATTACAAGCCTGTTAGAAACATGGTTTGACAACCATCCCCAGAGTAAATTTGACGTAAGATATCCAACCATTTGGGAAGTAAGATATATGCCGGCCATCCATTCTTTGGCATGAAGGTTCTCTATTGCGAAAATTACATAGAACGGGGTCGCCAAAAGGGCGGTATTGCTCCACATTTTGGAAAATATCAGTTTTTTTAAATCGTTGTTTTCCCTGAAGATTCCCATGGCCGTTATTAGGTTTTTTAAAGGAGACGCTTTGTCGAGGGTGTCTTTGTTCTCAGGCTCTTTTAATAACGCGAAACACACCAGTCCCAACAGCATGAGAACCCAGGCCACAATGCAAACATATCCAAAATCGTAGGGGAATGGGTAAGCGGCCATAATCTTTTTTACGGCGATTCCTCCAATGGCCGCCAATAGTCCGCCCGAAAACATTCTCAATCCGAAAAAACTTCCGCGTTTGTTTATCGGTATTGTCTTGCCGACAATCTCCATAAACGCGACACCCGCAAGCCCCGATGATAAAGCGAAGATTGTAAGCCCCGTTCCAAAAATAATTAGAATAGCTTTATAATTATCGCTGAATATAAAGATCGACGCTATGCATATTGCGAAAATAGTCATTCTGATAAATGACAGCCGGTTGTAAAATCCCAGCGCCTTTCTGCGATGGGCCAAAAAAATCGCCGCGAAGAGCTGTGGCAGAAGCCATCCGAACCACTCTACATGCGAGATAATACCTATAAGAACTCGTGAATCCGTTAGCTTAGAGATAAACACCGGCAATACCGTTGAACCGGCAATAAAAGCTATTGCCGCCATAAAAAATGTGCCGTTGAGAACGCCCAAAGAAAAATTGCGTTTGAAATTCGGGCGTAAATTTGACATAGCCTGTAAAATATTCTTATGTCCTGCTTTTTGCAAGAAAGTAAGTTTTAAATGTCTCACTTGAATATTTCCAAAGAATTAATTATATAGTCTTTTTGGCTGATGTTAGTTCAAGATTAGAGGCATGGTTTGCGTGTAGGATCGGTTTCAAAATTTATATTTGCAATCTCAGCGGCTTTCGCTTCGGCTGAATCGAGTGATTCAGGCTTTCTTATTATTATCGTTTTGGCTGTAATGACGGCCTATTTATCCTGGGGAGCAAGCCCAAAGGACTTAATCAAAGTTGCCCGTTATGTAGTCTGGTTTTTTCTGCTGGTTTTCGCGCTTCATCTTTTTTCGCTTTCCGGAAGGCAGATCTTCGAGATTTGGGGCTTAAAGGCCACCGTTGAGGGGGCAAACGCCGGAGTTTTTTATGGGATAAAGCTAATCGCATTTGCTTACGCCGCCTTTATTATATTTCAATCTGTCGATCCGTTCGAGCTGATAATTCCAATTGAAAAAACCGCCAAGTTCACAGGTTCTTTTGGACGGTTTTTGTCATCATTTGCCATAGCGTTTTCTTTAGCGTTGCGGTTCCTGCCTGACCTATCAAGACAGGCCGGGACCACCTTAATCGCATTTAAATCAAGAGGGATTGATTTTAGCGGCAATCTAACGCAAAAAATAAAAGCCGCGAATTTAATCTTCATTTCCATAATGGTTCACGCATTTAAAAAATCAGAATCGGTGGCGGTCGCGTTGAACGTTAAGGGATATTCGACTCGATATAAAAAGGCTGTGTTTGAGCCTGTGAAATTCAGTTTTTCCGGCGCATTTGTTATTGCGGTTTCAATCAGTATGGTATTGGGCGGATGGATGTCCCGATGAAGAGGAATTATATTTTGAAGCTGGAATACTGCGGCACGAATTTCGAAGGCTGGCAGATCCAGGCACGAGGCAGAACCGTGCAGGGAGTGATACGGGACTGTCTGGGAAAATTCACAAAAGAAGAAATTAATCTAATCGGCTCCGGGCGTACCGACAGCGGGGTCCATGCCCTTGGGCAATATGCTAATTTTATAATATCAAAGGAAATAAAAGCGCCTGAAATTAAATACAAGCTCAATAAGATGCTTCCCGATGATATTGTCGTTCTGTCATGCCGTGAGGCTCCGCTGAAATTCAACGCGCGATTCAATGCCTCCAACAGATTTTATCGATATCTGATTTCGGAAAAACTTTCGGCGCTGAATGGAAAGTTTTCATGGATTATCGGCGAAAAACTCGATATAAATATGCTTAACGACATGGCGGGAATAATTGAAAAATCTATTCATTTTGACAATTTTTGCAAAGTTAAATCGCGCAAATCATCGAATGATTGTATTATATTGAATGCGTGCTGGACACGGTACGGAGGCTTTTTGCGGTTCGATATTACCGCCAACAGGTTTTTGCACAACATGGTCCGGCTTTTGGTAGGCACAATGGCGGCGGTAACAAAAAATAAACTTGATTTGAAGAAATTTGAAGAACTGATGGATAATAAAATTGACAAAAAAACAAAACACATCGCGCCCGCGTACGGATTGTACCTGGCGGATGTTAAATATGAAGGGATTACCAAATGAAATTTTTCATTGATACCGGGAACCTCGCGGAAATTCAAGCCGCGAAAGAAATGGGGCTCTTAGACGGCGTAACTACCAACCCCACATTAATATCAAGAGAAGACATGCAGTATAAAGAGCTGTTAACAGAAATCTGCGCAATCTGCAAGGGACCGGTTTCCGCGGAGGTTACGGCAATCGATACGGTGGGAATGATCACCGAGGCCCGGGACTTGGCGAAAATAGCGGACAATATCGTAATTAAAGTTCCGATCATCAAAACCGGTGTCGAGGTAATTAGGCGGCTTACATCTGAAGATATCAAAGTCAACGTTACGCTTTGTTTTTCTTCCACGCAGGCGTTGATCGCCGCAAAAGCGGGCGCGACTTTTATCTCGCCGTTTGTAGGAAGACTCGATGATATTTCTTCCGATGGGATGGGACTTATTCAGGAGATTATTACTATTTACGATAACTATGGATTTGAAACTGAAGTTCTTGTAGCGTCGGTTCGGCACTCGATGCATGTTGTAGAGGCCGCCCTGATGGGAGCGGATATTGTTACGATGCCGTTTAATGTTATCGACAAGCTGTTGAAACACCCCTTGACCGAAATAGGTCTTGAGAGATTCCTTGCTGATTGGGAGAAGGTTAAGAAATAATGATTGATCGCTATACATTGCCGGAAATGGCCCGGCTGTGGTCGGACAAGCATAAATACGAGACTTGGCTAAAAGTAGAAATCGCGGTTTGCGAAGCCAAGGCGCAAAAAGGGGAGATACCGGCGAAAGCGATTAAAATCATCAGGGAGAAAGCGGCCTGCGATACAAGGCGGATCGATGAAATTGAAGCGGTTACCGACCATGATGTTATCGCCTTTCTTACCAATGTTGCTGAGAATATCGGACCGGAGTCCAAATATATTCATGTAGGCTTGACATCATCCGATATTCTCGATACATCGCTTGCGCTACAGATGAAAAAAGCCGGGCTTTTGCTCAAGAAGAAGCTGAATGAAACGGCGAGCATCTTAAAAAAGATGGCACCCTTATATGATAACGCGGTTTGCATTGGGAGGACCCACGGGGTCCACGCTGAACCGACTGTTTTCGGATTAAAATTAGCTCTTTGGTATTCTGAAATCGTCCGCGATCTTAAACGGCTCAATTTGGCAATAAGGGAAATATCGGTAGGAAAACTGTCCGGAGCGGTCGGCAATTTCGCTAATATTTCTCCCGAATTGGAAAAAATTGTTTGTAAGAAGCTGGGTTTGAGACCAGCGGAAGTTTCTACGCAGGTTATTCAGCGGGACAGGCATGCGTATTATCTTTCGGTACTCGCCATTATTGGCGGAACCATAGAAAAAATCTCCACTGAAATCAGGAACTTCCAAAGGACCGAAATACTTGAGCTTGAAGAAGGGTTTGCCAAAGGGCAGAAAGGCTCATCGGCAATGCCGCATAAGAAAAATCCCATAACCTGCGAGCGCCTGGCCGGATTGGCAAGGGTCCTTCGCGCCAATTCAATGGCGGCAATGGAAAATATTGCTCTTTGGCACGAACGCGATATTACTCACTCCTCGGTTGAAAGGGTGATTATTCCCGATTCTACAACATTGCTGCATTATATGCTTCATAAGTTGAATAAAGTATTGAATAACCTGAAAATAAATACGGGAAGGATGAGAGAAAACCTTGAAATTACCAGAGGCCTTGTTTTTTCCCAGAGAGTTCTTCTGGCATTGACAGAAAAGATGGCCACCCGTGAAGACGCATATAAAGAAGTACAGTCATTGGCCATGAAAAGCTGGGAAAAATGCGCTGATTTTAAGAAACTTGTAAAGTCATCTCGGATTGTCAAGAATCATCTTAAAGCGAAAGAGATTGACACTCTTTTCGACATATCCTACTATACAAAAAGGGCCAGGGAGATAATTAAAAGGGCAATTTCAGTATGACAAAAGAAGGATTCACTTTTCCGTTACCGTTTCTCGCCATAGCGGCGATATTTATGTTTTTATTCAGTAAATATGGCCAGATAAATCTGGCATATATCGCTGTTGGATTCTTTTTTCTCGCTATGTGTGTCATGCTCTTCTTCCGCGATCCCGAAAGAAAAATACCCGAGGGGGATGGTATAATAATCGCTCCCGCTGACGGAAGAATTATTAAAATTGATGAGAAGAATGGCAGTCCGGCCGTTTCTATTTTCATGTCGATTTTTAATGTCCATGTAAATCGCGCTCCGGTGGCCGGGAAAATCAAGTCGATTAACTTCCATCCTGGAAAATTCTACTCCGCCTTTAAAGATAAGGCCATGCGTGAAAACCAGAGAAACGAGATTGAATTGGAATCATCGTCGGGAATCATCAAGATGATTCAGATAACGGGGGCTATTGCGAGACGTACTATTTGTTATCCCAAAACCGGCGATGTTTTAACAGCAGGGCAAAGGATCGGGCTTATAAGGTTCGGCAGCAGAGTGGACTTGATTCTGCCTGCCGGGTCGACAATTGATGTTAAATTAAAACAAAAAGTAACAGGCGGCAAAACAGTATTGGGCAAGCTTCCATGAAAAATATAAAAGGAATTCTTCCCGGCATTTTTACGATGGGCAACCTTGGCTGCGGATTTGGCGCGATCATTGTTTCCGGGTGGTCCCATAATATTGCAGGCGCAGACCGAATTTCATTGTTAAATGAAGCCGTATGGCTAATTATTTTGGCGGCGTTTTTTGACGTCCTGGACGGAATAATAGCCCGCTTCTCCAAAGCCTCCTCGAGATTTGGAGTTGAGCTTGATTCTCTTGCCGATATCATCGCTTTCGGAGTTGCCCCCGCCGCGATTATTATCAATTTTTCCTTGATTACCAAAGGCAATTGGGCGTGGATTCTGGCGTTTGTATATCTCATGGCCGCGACTTTCAGGCTTGCGAGATTTAATATGACGGCGAGCCTCGGGGAAAAAACGAACTTTCTGGGCATGCCCGTTCCAGTTGCCGCAGTTACAATAGTTTCGTTTCTTCTTTTCGGAAATGAGGCATTGGGCCATTTGAATCTTGAGAAATATTATACGATCCTGATTGTGCTAACATCGGCCTTAATGGTAAGCGGTATCGAATTTGAGACGATGCCGAGACTTGATTTCTCCAAGACATTTAACAAATTGAAATTCTTGTTTTTAATTGCCACTGCCATAGGCATGATGATAAACGCTTCGCTCGTGATGTTTCCGCTAATTGCCTTTTATATTATCTATGCCATATCACATTTTATTATTACAGTCGTTTTCAGAAACAATAAAGGCGTGGTTTACAGCAAGCCGGGCGGGTTTAGGAAAAAAAAGAAAAATAGAGAGGATTCCGCAAGTCATAATGAAATTACAGATTAGCGTAAAAGTTTCGCTGAAAGAAGGCGTCCTCGACCCACAAGGACAAGCTATAGGAAACGCTCTGACTGATCTTGGTTTTCATGATATTATTAAGGTGATAACGGGAAAGATATTTATTCTTGATATCGAGGCCGAATCCGAGGCCGATGCCAAAAAGGCGGCTTCAGACGCTGCGGATAAGCTTTTGGCAAACCCGGTTATAGAAAAATTCGAGATTGAGGTGAAAAGATGAAAGCGGGCGTGGTCATATTCCCCGGTTCAAATTGCGATTACGATGCTTATCAGGCTTTTAAGGGGATAGATGGCGTAGATGTTGAATATCTCTGGCATGGCTCAAATAATCTTAGTTTATGCGATGTTGTTATATTGCCAGGAGGATTTGCTTATGGCGACTATCTGAGGGCAGGTTCCATAGCTCGATTTTCCCCTATAATGAAAAAAATCATTGAGTTTGCTGAAAACGGCGGCTACGTTATGGGGATTTGCAATGGCTTTCAAGTGCTTATGGAGTCAGGGCTTTTGCCCGGCGCCTTAATGAAAAACTCCAACCTTCGTTTTGCCAGCAAACAAGTAACGCTTCGGATTGAAAACGCGGAAACTGTGTTCACTTCGAAAATGAAAGAAGGGGATTTGCTTAAAATGCCAATTGCGCATGGCGAGGGAAATTATTTTGCCGATCCTCAGACCTTATCCAAACTTGAGTCCGAAGGCAGGATCGTTTTTAGATATGTTGACGAATCCGGCGTTGTTACAGCCGAATCGAATCCTAATGGCTCTATAAATGGAATAGCCGGGATAATTAACGAAACGGGAAATGTATTGGGGATGATGCCCCATCCCGAAAGGGCGGTTGAAAAGATTCTTGGTTCCATTGACGGAAACAAGATTTTTTGCTCGCTTTGCGCCCCAAAAAGTTAAGAGGATAGTATGAAAAAACGAGAGTTAACTTTTCTAATAGTAGCGTTTATCCTGGCATCTGTACTGGGAGGCTTCCTTGGACAGCTTATCGGCCAGTATCTTCCTGATGGCGCTGTAAAAACTCTTTTTCTATCCAACCTTGAAATCGGCGTAGGGGAAAGGGGATTTTCAATAAACGAAATTCAGGAACCTGTAAATATAAACTTTTACAGTATTTCCCTGGCTTTCGGTTTGTTAATAAAATTAAATTTTGTTTCTGTTTTAGCGGTAATATTTGTTATAATATACTTCAAATGGTGGTACCTGTAAACTTTGAGGTGAGAATATGGATCAAATAATTTTAATATCAATGCCCGGCGGCGGCGAGCTGATAATCATTCTGGTAATTGTATTAATTCTTTTTGGGGCAAAACGGATACCGGAAATAGCCCAGGGACTTGGAAAAGGGATTAGGGAATTTAAAAAATCAGTTAAGGACGTCCAATCGGAGATTGATATCGATGAGAAATTGAACGGGAAACTGGGCCAGAAAAAGGCCAATGATAAGGCGGATACGGGCCAAAAAAATGAGTAAACCTGTATTCACAGGTAGCGATATAGAAAAAATCTCGTCTTGCCTTGGTAATGGCCAAATAACGGATTTCCAAGACCATTGGCGGATCAAGCTCGTTAATCCCGATGAGAAACGGCAGCTGTCGCTTGAGATTTACCCCAAGGTTTCCCTCGCGAAACACGCGGAAGGAGCGTTGGTTGTTGTTTACACACAAAACTGTCATTTACAGTTGCATAATTGTTCCGGGTATGTTCTTTCAGATGAATTGGGGGAAGCTACTTTTATATCTGAATCAAGCGGGAAAATATCGGGTCTTGTTGTGGAAAGAGTAGCCGGATGCTCTCTATACGCTCATGTAAACAGGGGGCTTATTTCTGATGATTTTACAAGCTTTGGAGTTGAGGTGATGTTATCCGGCGTTGCATTATCGCTGGCGGAGAATATTTTAGAGGATTCGGATGAATAGTTTATTATCAAGCGCTTGTAAATGAAATGTTTGACAGTTTTTCTTTCCCGACGATAGACTTACAATATCAAATTTGACGCAGAATAACTTTAACCTTGGTAATCGGAAGTTTTGATTAAATTGAATACCGAAAAATTTGTTTACTTTGATAATATAAATATGACCCAACCGGTTGATGAAGTCGTTGAGATTATGAATAAGACACTGAAATCACGATTAGGCAATCCATCATCACATATTCATTCCGCCGGAATTGCCGCTGGAAAAATAATTGATGAGGCGAGGGAGAAGATCGCGTCTTTTATTAAAGCTTCGCCGAAATCAATTCTGTTTACTTCCGGAGCTACAGAATCAAACAATATCGCTATAACGGGATTTTTAGAAGAAAACCCGGGATTCGGCTTAGTTTGTTCGAACATAGAGCACTTTTCAATATTGAATCAAACCAGAAAATTACGCGGTAAAGGGGTCAATGTTGATATCCTCGATGTTGACGAATATGGTTTGGTTGATCCTGACAAGCTTGACTTAATTATAAAAAATAAACCGTCTTTAGTCTCCATAGCTTTGGCAAATCCGGAGATAGGGACAATTCAGGATATTCCGAAAATCGCGGATATTTGTCATAGAAACGGCTCGGTTTTCCATTGCGACGCGACGGCGGCGGCTGGTCTTATACCGATTGATGTTGATAAAAACCATATCGATCTTTTGACTCTTTCAGCTCATAACCTTCATGGACCGTCAGGAGTCGGGGCCCTTTATATCGGTGAAAATATAAGAGTAGCCTCAATATTTGAGGGCGGCAATCAGGAGTTGGGAATCAGGCCCGGCACTGAAAATATCCCCGGTATTGCCGGAATGGGGGAGGCCTGCAAATTAACGGAAATTGATATGGATAAACAAATTCAAAGATTAACCAGGCTTGGGCGAAAACTATGGAAAAACCTGGAAGAATCTATTTCATTTATCAGGTTCACCGGACACCCGGAAAAAAGGCTCCCCGGGCATGTATCGTTTTGGGTTGAACATATCGAGGGCGAATCGCTCTTGCTTCTATTGAGTATGAATGGCGTCATGGCTTCTTCCGGTTCCGCTTGCAGTTCGAACCTTAAAGCAAAGGATGAAGATGAACTTATGGCTTCTCATGTGCTGGATGCTGTCGGAGTGCCGTCGGATATATGCTCCGGATCTATCACCCTATCCCCGGACAGATTTAATACTGAAGAGGATTTCGACTATGTGAGTTCGGTGATTCCCGGACTTGTAGAGAAACTTCTGGCTATGTCGCCCAGCTATGATGATTATGTTAAAAACAAGGAGACAACTAATGGATAAGCCATTCCCATATACTGAAATCGTTATGGATCATTTCGCCAATCCGCGCAACATGGGGGATATGGAAAATCCATCCGCGATTGGGAATGTTGGCAACCCTGCCTGCGGTGATATGATGAGGCTCTACTTGAAAATCGAAAATGGCGTAATAACAGACGCTAAATTCAAAACATTCGGCTGCGGCGCGGCCATAGCTTCATCATCGATACTCACGGAAATGCTCAAGGGCAAGACGCTAAAAGACGCATTGAATATTTCTAACGAAGAGGTGGTTAATGCTCTTGGCGGGTTGCCGCCCGCCAAAATTCATTGCTCGGTAATGGCGGAGGAAGCTCTAAAGGCCGCAATGAATGATTACGAAAGCAAAGATAGTTAAAATAAAAATCAAATTTATTTGTAGAAATAGGGAGGAATTGTGAAGAAATTCTTTTTAATCGCGGCGATTTTAATCGGTATAACAGTTATGGGCTGTTCGAAGCAAAACGCTCTGGAAACTATTATTCAAGATCCGGGCGCCAGAATAGACTTAATTAATAAGTTGCTTTCATACGAGAATGTTCGCGCTGAACTTGCCGACTCAATTTTCGCCGATAGTGAAATTTTAATGGCTCCTCTTGACGGTTTTTCCGAAGATGAAAATTCGAGTGGCGAGGTGTTTGTTTCTTTTATTGCAGTCGCAGTCTCCGGCGTATGGCTCTTTCATATTCTGGA
>CAZKYQ010000060.1:8066-13672 GCA_964556975.1 uncultured Ignavibacteria bacterium | reverse complement strand
TCCCATAGCATAATTATCAGGATTTTAACAGAAAGGATTAAAAATATGGCCTCAATCAAAAAAGCGCTTATTTACGGGTTTTTAGTCTGGCTTGTTCCGTTCGCCGTCGCCTTCGCGATCTTCCCCATAAGAGAATCCAACCGCATTATGTTCGAGTCGATAATGCCTGTGGCAGTCGCCGGATCGGTCGTGATTTTCGCGATGCTTTATTTTAAAAACGTGAAATCGGTATCTGTCCCGGAGGGTCTGAAACTTGGGCTAATCTGGCTCGGTATCAGCCTCATAATCGACCTGTTCATGTTCTCCGCCGGCCCGATGAAGATGAGCTTCGGCGATTATCTTGCCGATGTCGGCATTGTTTATCTGATGATCCCGATAATCACGATTGGTTTTGCCGGTTCGTTATGCGGCAGGAATCCGGCGGAATAGCAGTTGGGCAGAAATTTTTATCTTTTATTGATTAATGTCAATGGCCAATACTATAATATACACGAGTGTTGTTAACACAAGTGGAACAAATTGAAAATTTAAAATAGGAGTAGCTTTTGGGCCCTATCGAAAAACTTATGGATGAGCATAAAAACATATTAACCGGACTCGATATCCTCCAACGAAACGCCGATCTTCTGGAAGAAGGCAAAAAAATAGATCCGGGCTTTTTCACTAAAATAATAGACTTCATCCGCAATTACGCCGACAAATACCATCACGCCAAAGAGGAAAATATCCTATTCGTAAAGCTGGGAAAGGCAGGGTTCCCAGCCGAGGGCGGACCAGTGGGGGTCATGTTGGAGGAACACGACCAGGGCAGAAAATATGTCGCCCTGATGGAAAAAGCCAACCAACATTACATTGATGGCAACCAATCGGCCACTAAGGATGTTGTTGAAAACGCCAAAGGTTTCATTTATCTGCTCAGACAGCACATAGATAAAGAGAATAATATCCTGTACCCTATGGCGAAAGATATTCTGGGTGAAAGCGGAATAGAAGCCATGATACCGGAATTTGACAACGTGGAAAAAGAGCAAGCCGGAACAGAAAAAAAATATATTTCATTGTTAAAAGAGCTGAATTCAAATTGGCCTTCCGCAACGAACTGAAACAATAAACAGCTTGACTTATAGGGAGGATATGCAGATTTTCTAATCGTATGAATCATAACTCCCAATATCAATTCGACCGGATGACGCCGATCACATGGGCGTTCGGGGCGATAATTATTTTGCTTGGTATCGCGGGGGTCTATATGATCACCGCCCGCACCGAGGATTTCCCACTATTGACAATATTCATCTACTCTATACCGTCGAACTGCGCGATCGCGCTCTTCCCGCACGAGCCGGTACTAGTTCTTTACGGCAAAACCGTAAATATCTGGAGCCTGTCAACAATAGCCACGCTGGGAACAATACTTGCCGCCTTTCTCGATTATAAGTTTTTCTCGCCGTTGCTCAATCTTGAATATTCGGCCAAATTCAAATCCCATAATTTATATAAAAAAGCTTACAAGTGGTTTTATAAACTCCCGTTCGTAGTGATTGCGGTTGCCGGATTCACGCCAATACCGTTCTACCCGTTCAAGTTCATGGTCTACGCCTCCAAATACCCGCTCAGGAAATATCTGGCGGCGGTCGCGGTCGGGCGCTTTCCAAGATACTTGTGCCTAAGCGCGCTGGGTTTCGTTTTTCAAATCCCGAACTGGCTTATCTTCGGGGTTTTTATATTTATGTTTCTACTTGTTTATTATAACAAGATAGTGTCCTGGATCAAACGGGGGGTTGTCCTGCTTTTCGGGATTTCGGGGCCTGGCAAATAATATCCCAGAACCGCGCAGGACAGACAACAGAATAATGCAATTCCTGCCTGGCTGATAAGTTGACTAAATTTTATCCTTCAAATGCTTCATCAAGGAAACGCAATATGTCGGGCGGGGGATTTTTTCTATAATATCCATCCTTAATATTTTACCATCAACATAACTATCCCATATATCGTATAACAGCTTCATATCATTTTTCGGAATTGTTATATTTTTTGACGCATGAATAGAAAGGCAGCCAATGCCTCGTGGGCTGGCGTCAACCACGGGGAATCTCTGGCTAACCTCTTCTTTGTCTGCTCTCCAGGTGTTTATAAAATAATTATTACCGTCGGATGAAGCTGAAATCCCCGTTTTGAGAAGTTTAATCCCAATTGCCCAGAACTCTTCAAAATCCATTTTATATGTCTTAGTCTTAATTAATTAGTTTCCCGCCGTAGAAATTTATTTAATCCATCAGCGGAACTTTTATTTTCTCCGGCGATGGTTCCAGCAATGCAATTGTGTCAACGATCTCTTCCAGAATTGCTTCTTCGCGGCTCCGGTCTTCCAACGGACAGCTATAACTTATATCAAGCGAGACCTTCTCGCCGATAACCGGGAATATGCGCCAAAAGATCATCTCGCCGTCCGGCTCGCTTCCGATAAATTCAGCCGACAGCGCGAACAGGCCGCGTCTGCGTTTGAATATGGAAATTTCTTTTCTATACGAAGCGCCAAGCTCCGCTTCCCAATCGGAAATAATCTCAAAGGCTCTTTGTTTTTTGTTTTTCCTATTGTTTTTAACAAACATGCTAAGCCTCATTTCCCCGAATCCGAGAGGATCGAAAATTATGACTTCCTCGTCATCTTCAATCTCCCAGTTGGGGGGAATCAAGCCCTTAAACCAGCCGTCCACGTGGATCTCATCCCATGCGCTTTTGTCTATATCGACCCGTTTATTTCCCATTCAGTAAGTTTCCTCCGGTTTGTCTAAATCCTCATTGAATATAGTATGGACATTTATCGTGCACAGCAAGAATTTTTTAAAAAATATTTATCGGCCATCAAAAATTATCTGTAAGCCTTTCAAGGTTAGTTCCGGTTCAACAACATCAATCGCCGTTGTCTCATCAATAAATATATCGGAATAGCCTCCGGTTGCAATCACTTTTATATTTTCCAAATCTAATTGTCTTTTTATCCTCCCGACAAGATATTCCAGTTGGCCGATGAAGCCGTAGAAAATTCCGGACTTTATGGAATTAGAGGTATCGGTAGCTATAATTTTATCCGGCTTTTCCATTTTTACAGAGAACAGCCGCGAAGCCTTTTTAAAGAGGTTAGATGCCGACGTCCACAAGCCGGGCGCGATTAGGCCTCCGATATAATCTCCGGCAACGTCGATTACGTCGAATGTTGTTGCCGTCCCAAGATCTACGATTATCGCGGGATAGCCAAAAAGTTTTCTTACGGCCGCGGTATTGGCAAGGCGGTCCGCTCCAACCTGCGCCGGATCGTCATAAAGGACCCTAAAACCAAGTTGAGTTGAATGGTCAAGCGAAAAGGGTTTAAGCTTGAAATACTTTTCGGCCATCGAAATATATATCTGTGATAATGCCGGCACAACAGAGCATATTCCTATCTTTCTGACCGATTTATCGTTACCGGCATGAAATTTTAAAAGCTCGCGGATAAGGATTCCGCACTCATCGGCAGTTACCGCGTGCGATGACGCTACGCGAAAACTTCCTTTGAGCTTACTGCCTTCGAAAAAACCGATCATTGTAGTTGTGTTGCCTATATCTATTGCCAAAAACATCTCTATCTCTCCGTTACATTTCCAGAATCAACATCGAAGACCTGGACATTGTCGTGAAGCTCGCCAAGGCCTATTTCATCAGCGTTGGCTAAAAATACTTGTCCTGAATCCGAAAGCAAGCCCAAAAGCGATTTGGTGCGAGACCCGTCGAATTCGGCGAAAGCCTCATCAAGCAAAAGAATCGCGCGTTCGCCCAGATGTTCCGACATTACGTCAAGCACGGCAAGTTTCATGGCAATCATTACCGTTTTTTTTTGCCCCAGCGATCCAAACTCCCGTAGCGGCTTATCGTCCAGGATAATATCCAATGAATCGCGGTGAGGCCCGATAAGCGTTGTCCCTATCCGCTTTTCCCGAATGCGGTATTGGCGGAAAAAATGCAAGGCCGCTTTTAAATCTTCAAAATTCTCAATCTCTATTTTAGGCCGATATGAAATTTTCACATCTTCTTTTGAACCGGAAATTTTAAATGCTATCCCGGTTACGGCATCTTCAATTTCCCCGATAAATTTTTTTCTTGATTTCATAATTTTCAGCGCTACTGAAAGCAGGTTATCGTCCCAGGTGTCAAGCTCCGCCGCGCCGCTCTGTTTTTCCCCCTCTTTCATCAGCTTCAAAAGCGCGTTTCGCTGTTTTAAAATATGCTGATAATCCATCAAATTGCTGAGGTAGCTTCGAGAAAACTGGCTGAGATAAATATCCAGGAAATTTCTCTGGTGCCGGGGAGACCCCGAAGTTAAGCTCAAATCTTCGGGTAATATGAAAACCATAGCGAATGTTCCGACAGCATCGGATATTTTTAAGGCCTTGCCAAATTGCCCTACGATAGATTTTTTACCTGATTTGGTTATAGAAATCTTAAAATTGACTTTTTTTTTTGAGAAAACCCATCGATTTCCACAAGCGTGTAATCCGCGTCAAACTTAACGAGATTTTGGCTGAGCGCTCCCCGGCATGATTTGGCTATCGATCCCAGGCCCAAAGCCTCCAAAATATTTGTTTTACCGCTGCCGTTCCTCCCGGAAAAGAGATTTACGCTTTCGGAAAACGGACCAATGCTTTGGCTTTTTATATTTCTAAAATTTCTAAGACTAATTCTCTTAATATACATTCAGATTAACCGGCCATAAACAATCAATCCAAAAGGCGTAACGGCATAACCAGAAAGAAATAATTCTCATTTTCTTCATCCGCGGCTGATTTTAATATTGTTGCCGAAGTCGGAGAATCAAGCTCGAAATTTACCTCATCACCGTCCACCTGTTTTAGGATATCTATGATATAATTGGAGTTATAGCCTATTTCCAGGTTTTCATTTTTATATTGGATTTTCAGGTTTTCCCTGGCCTCGCCTCCAAGATCAAAATTGGTCGCGGAAAGTTCCAGTTCATCGGCCTTTAACGAAAATTTTACCTGATGTGTCAGAGAGTTGGATAAAATAGAAACCCTTCTAACCGCAGCATTGAGGATTTCACGGTCAACTATTAATATTTTGTTGTTATCTTTGGGAATAACCTGATCGTAATTGGGATAAGGGCCTTCAAGCAATCTTGAGGTCAATATAATATTTTCAAGAACGAAAATAATTGAGCTTTCATTAATAATAATTCCAACTTCACCCGGTTCGTCGCCCATTAATCTAATAAGATTTTCAAGCACTTTTGGCGGCACAACTATATCTTTAGAATATCCGCCGATTTTTATATCCTTGCGGCTTATTTTCGCCAACCTGTGGCCGTCTGTGGCAACCATATTCAAGGTATCATCCTTGGTGTGCCAGAACACTCCATTTAGCGCAGGCCGCGTTTCATCTTTAGATACAGCGAAAATGGTTTTTTTTATCATTCGCACAAGTTTTTTGCCATCCAGTTTTACTTGCCTGGCTGGGTGCACGTCCGGTAATTTTGGGAAATCCTCTGAGGCAAAACCGGAAACTTTATAGATCCCAGCGCCGCATTTAATCTCCATTCTATTTTCATAAGT
>CAZKYQ010000060.1:3922-7966 GCA_964556975.1 uncultured Ignavibacteria bacterium | reverse complement strand
TATTGGCAATAAGCAAAATATCAATATGAGAAAAACAGTTTTCTTAATAAAATGGGATTTACGATTTTAGAGAAACTTCAATGGTGTCAATCGCGGATTTTATTGTAAAATCAATATCGAAACTATTTTCAACAGTGTTGATGGCGTGAATCACAGTAGAATGATCACGGCCGCCGAACTCATTTCCTATGGATTTCAAAGAAACAGAAGTATGTTTTCTACAAAGAAACATAGCTACCTGCCTCGCTCTAACCAGTTCCGCAGTTTTCCTTTTCGATTTCATCAGGCGCTTTTCGATTTTAAAATGATCTGACACGGCCTTTGTAATTGATTCAATGGAAATGATTTTATTTGACGTGAAAGCATCCCGAAGCACTTCGTAAGCAAGGTTTATGTTTATCTCTTTTCCTGTCAACGACCCATAAGCCAGAATTCTAATTATAGAGCCTTCGAGCTCGCGGATGTTTTTTGTGACATTACCGGCTATATAGGCAATAACGTCAAATGGAATTGACAGCCCTTGTGATTTTATAATCTGGTTTAGTATTGCGGTCCTGGTTTCGAGTTCGGGGGGCTGGACATCGGTAACAAGGCCGCATTGAAACCGCGATAGAAGACGTTCCTCAAGACCTTTAATTTCTCTTGGCGGCCGGTCAGACGTAAGAACGATCTGCTTTCCGGCCTGATATAAAGTATTGAAAGTATGGAAAAACTGTTCCTGGGTAGCTTCCTTGCCGGTAAAAAACTGAATATCATCAAGCAGCAGCAGGTCTACGCTCCTGTAGAATTTGGCGAATTCGAGAGTTCTTTTGTGAGCAATAGAGTCGATAAAATCATTGGTGAATTTTTCGGAGGTCACGTATAGCACCTTGAGGGTTGAGAAATTATTCTTGACCTCATTTCCAATAGCCTGAACGATATGAGTTTTTCCAAGCCCGCTTCGGCCATAGATATATAGCGGATTATATTTTGTCTCCATGGGGGCTTCCGATACGGCCTTAGCGGCGGCGTAAGCGAACTGGTTCGAATCTCCCACCACAAAACTATCGAACAAATATCGGTCGTTCAAGTGCGATTCAAACCGCGTTTTTGTCGGAAACGAATCTTTTTCGGGGGCCGCAACACTTTGGGACGAATTTATTTTCTTAGATTCGTCCAGTAAATTCGCGTTTTCTTCATCTGGCCCGATTATATATTCTATTTTTCGGGGAGCGCCCAGACAGTTTATAATGGAATTAGCGACAATATTATTAAACTTAGACATTAACCAATCGGCCGTAAACCTGTTGGGAACAGAGATCTTCAATATCGCATCGTCCAGAAATACGCCATTGGAGGAACGAAACCAGGTATTAAAGTTTTGAAGAGATATTTCAGCTCTTATGATATCTTTCGCTTCAACCCAGACCTTCTCGGCTGATGGCGAAGTTTCTATCCGCATATTATCTCATGTGCAGGATATAATCGGTTCTTTTTTCCTGCGTATTTCAAATTTGACTTTCTCACGAAATTAACTAAAAGAAAAAATAACTTTTAAACAACTCTGAACCAACCAACTAACTCTTGCTATTTATAAAATTTGTTTTCTACTGAAAAAGCAAGAATAAAACTTGTGATAATTTTTAAAAATCGTAACCATTCAAAATTGAAACACGTTACGGCGAAGACATTTTTTAATCGCCCTTCAAACAATTTGACTTAGGGATATTGCTTTCGGTTGCCGTTCAAATTTTATTGGCTGTTTGAAGATAATTTCAAGGAATTTAGCTATTGGCGATAGTCTCTATTGACACAGCGAAATTTATTTTGTAGTTTTGTCCTCGATTTGCACTAATGCGGGAGTTGTTTGACCGGGCGCTTTTTTAAGGATGGAGAATTATTTAATGACAATTAAACATATAGGTCGGATTGCTGCCCTATTGTTTCTGTCTTGTTTTTTGAGCCTAAGCGCAGTTTATGGCCAAACGTCAGAAGAATTAATCTCCAGAGGTGACAGTCTTTATCTCCTGAATGACTTTGACGGATCTATCGGCGCGTATCGCCAGGCATGTGAGGCGGACAGCTCTAATTTTGAATCCTTCTGGAAGCTTGGCAGAAGCCTGAACCTAAAGGGGGAAATAGCGATTAAAGATTCTCAGCTGGCGATATTTGAGAAATCAAGCGATATTGAAAAGCACGCCTTATCGTTGCGTGAAGATGATGCCGATGCCCATTTTCAATTGGCGCGGGCCCTGGGAAAGATTGCCCTATTCAAGGGGATATTCAAATCTGCCTCCCTGGCCAAACAGGTAAGAAAAGAATGCCAGCGGGCGCTGGAGATAGATTCGTTGCACGATGGCGCATGGCATATACTTGGAAGGTGGCATCGCGAAGTCGGCAAAAAATCGAAATTTCTACGATTGCCCATGGGGCTGGGCGCGGCGAATAAAAAAGACGCTCTTGCGTTCATGAAAAAAGCTCTTGAAATAAGCCCGGACAATATTAATCATCATCTTGAAATGGGGCATACTTATCGGCAATTTAAAAAGTATGGCTTGGCCAAATCGGAATATGAAAAATGTCTGGAAATCAAACCGAATGGACCGCTTGATAATAAATATCAGGAAGAGGCAAAAAAAAATCTTGCCGAAATGGATTAAAATTAAGTTTATTGTGTAATTGATTTGGATGAAATGGAAATCAAAATATACAGGAGAATTAAATGAGTAAAAACTTTGCGAGAACTAAGTCTTGTGGAAGCTCCGAAAGGTTTAGGTTATTATTTAGCCTGACCCTTGCGATGACGATTTTTTGCCTGTCCTTTCAGGTTGGCGAAATAAACGCCGCCGGTTTCGCTCTTTCCGGTGTCGGTTCGAAGGCTATCGGCATGGGCGGCGCGTTCAGGGGCTTGGCCGATGATTGGAGCGCGGCATACTGGAACCCTGCCGGGCTTACGCAGCTTGAGGAATCTCAGTTAACCGGGATGCTTGTATTTTTAAGCCCCAGGCCGGAGTACAATCCCGGAATCAGATACGGCGACGGCAGGCTTGACGTTGGTTATCGAAACGGCCAAACCGTTTATCCTCACACGGAAACTAATGTCGTACCGGATTTTTCAGGGTTTATAAAACTCGATGCCTTTGAAAATTACACGGTAGGCGTTGCGGTTTATGTGCCGGTAGGCTTTAACAGCGAATGGGACTTATTTAATCCCAGGGCAGGCATGGACATTAGAAACCCATATCCTCTTTATGACCATGTTGGAAAACTCAAGGTCATGGATATCCACCCCACAATCGCGAGATCGTTTATGGATGACAAGCTGAGCCTTGGCGCGGGGCTTTCCATAATATGGGGCGACATTACATTCCAAAAGACCATTTTGAAACCATTCAAAATCGGAGAGACTTACATTCCCGTTCCGCACCAGAATCTCCTCATTGATACAGACCTGGAGGGCGACGGCTGGGGGTATGGAGCGAATTTTGGGGGTTTATACAAATTCTCGGATAAGTTCCAGATCGGACTTTCCGGCAAACTTCCAACAACCTTGACGCTTGATGGGACTGCCGCGCAAGAGCTTTATACTATGGACAATGAAGAGTTTAAAAATATCCTTTTGGGCAACGCGTTTACAGCCGTGGATTCAGCCCAGATAAGAGCACTGTTTGGGGATGCCAATCTCGCGTCCGAGCCGAACGCCAAAGCGGAATTCAAATTGCCCGCAGATCTTGGCTTTGGTTTCGCCGCCAAACCGAATGAAAAAATAACAATCACAGGCGAGGTTGCTATAACCTACTGGTCTGCCTTGGATTCTGTTACAATAGAGTTGGACGGTGTCGATCCAACTGGGGCCCCGGCTGAAAATTCGGTAATAATGTTTCTTTGGGATGACGTTACCCGGTTTTCACTCGGCGCCGAATATCAAGTTGCCGATCCGTTTGTAGTAAGGCTTGGTTACTATTTCGACCCAAGTCCTATTCCCGACAGCACTTTTACGCCTTTAATTCCGGACTTGGGCGATAAAAACTCTTTCAATATAGGAGTGGCGCTTACATTGGGAGG
>CAZKYQ010000060.1:0-3822 GCA_964556975.1 uncultured Ignavibacteria bacterium | reverse complement strand
GGAGACGGGGCATTTGATAATTATCCCGGTGATTATAAAATGGATTTGCATGCCTCTCACCTTTCACTAACTTACAGGTTTTAAGGGGAGGTAAAAAATGAAAAAGTTAATAGTTCTATTTTTAATCACGCTTCTTTCGCTTGCGGTTCTGAACTGTTCGGACCGTGATAACCCCGTTGATGTTAATCAACCATCGGGATTATATTTCACATTTGATTTTACTTCCCAGGCATTATCGGGAAGCGTATTGGGTGATTTTCCGGGTCGGAATGTCCTGATTTACACGCCGCCAGGGTATGATACCTATGACCACAGAACAAGATACCCGGTTTTGTATCTTTTGCACGGGTATGGCGGAGATCATAATTATTACCGCGGGTTGTACGGTTTGGCGGAAACCATGGACGAAATGATCAACTCCGGCGAAATTGAACCAATGATAATCGTTATGCCGGACGCTTCAAATGGTCTGGGAGGCGGTTTTTACACAAACTCGCCGGATGCCGGCTATCCCAACCCCTCATTCGCGGGCCTATACGCTGATTTTATCACCGATGAAGTTATTGACAGCATCGATTTTCATTACAAAACCATAGCGGACCGCCGCTATCGTGGGATTGCCGGTCATTCGATGGGTGGCTACGGTGCCGTAAAGCTGGCAATGGAAAGAAATGATCTGTTTGGATCGGCAGCCTCAATGTCCGGGCCGCTTGCCTTTTATGGCGGCTTTCCGCAACCGGCCAATCCGACATTTTCGGGCATTGTAAGTCTTATTCCTTCTGTTTTTGCCGAGAATGGAGTAACGCCGGGCGATACTGCCGGTTATTATTCCATAGCCCCCGCGTCAACAAAAAGGCTGACAAGCATGATGTTCGCCATGGCCGCCGCTTTCAGCCCTCACGATACGTCGAATGCGGATACGTCAACCGCGCATTATTTTCTCCCGGGAAATGACGCTCGCGTTAATTTACCGTTTGATGTTAACGGCGATCTTGATTCTACGGTTTGGAGCCAGTGGATGGCAAACGATGTTACCGGGATATTTATTTTGGGAGGAAGCGCCGTTTTTGACTCAACCGATTTGTATGTTGACGCTGGAGACGAGGACGATTTATATTTGAATCTTCAGGCAAACGTTTTCGCGATCTACGCGACCAGTCCCATGTATGAAGTAGACGTCGATTATGAAATCTATTCTGGGTTAGGAGATCGTATTCCGGCGGACCATGCTTCGATGATTGGAGAAAGGCTCAGGAATGTTTTGAGATTCCATAATGAGTCATTTACCGCAGAGCCCGAATAAGAGTAGACGATCCAGATTTTTCCAAAGGCCGGCGCGTGTTGCCGGCCTTTTTTAACGTTGTTGCCAAAGTTGGATTACCTTGACAATTGATTTTATAGAACGATATTTATTAGGAGCCGATTTTAAAAGGTAACCAACGAAACGAGCCGAATATGCCTTGCGACGACATCACAGAACAGATTAGAATTACTCTCGATAAAGAGGAAAGATTGTTATCATATCATCTCATGAAAAGTGCCTGCGGAAAAAAGATTGGAAACCAGGTTTCTATAATAGGTGATTTACGTCGAAAGAATGTCGATGAAATCATAGCCGTTGATCGAGAAGCTTTTATTGAAAATGAGAATATTGGCAATGATGTCGACAGGTTTATAAAGTTGAAACATCTTTTCGCGATCCAATTGGCATTGGCGGTTTATCGAGGAGCCGAGCCGGGAGGGCCAAACGACATCTGTTCAATATCAGAAATAGGTTTTGATGGAGAAAACAGCATAATTGACGCCGATATCAGAATTGGCGTAACCACAAGCAAAATAGAAGCATGTGGATTTTGCAATCCAGATCTCGAAAATAAAATTCCAAAGATATAAGGTGCGGACTCTCTTTATTCTAAGCTTATAACGACTATTATTCCTACTTAAGACGCCATAATTTGAAGTCAGAAGGGAACCGCGTCTTAGATCATCAAGTTATTTTTTTATTAAAATGAGAACTTTTGATTTTAATAATTTTTCAGGAGATAAAAAATGCAGTCAATCTATGACCTTGAATCGGTTCGGCCATATTGGGAGGAGCTCGATAGAATAGGCGTTAAGCCTTTGACGACCTCTCAAGAGGTAGATGATGCTTTCGTGGCTAAAAAGGGAACGACGCTTCTTATTATAAATTCTGTCTGCGGCTGTGCCGCGGGGCATGCGCGTCCCGGAGCGGGGCTTGCTTTGCAGCATAAAATAATTCCGGATAATCTCTACACTGTTTTTGCCGGCGTGGATCTTGACGCTACAATTAAAGCCAGAGAATACATCGGAGGCTACGAACCGTCTTCGCCCTCGATAGCCCTTTTTAAGAACGGCAAACAGGTTTTGATGATCGAAAGAAAACAAATCGAAGCTATGGATGCCGAGGGCTTATGCTCCCGTCTGATAAGGGCTTTCGATAAATATTGCACAGCGCCGGGCCCGTCCGTATCTAAAGAGATATTCGAAAACAATTTCACGAGTCCGCGCTGCAGTTCGACATTAAAAAGCGGCAATGCTAATTAGGCCCTAGCCCAGGCCCTTTTTTCTATATTAAAAATAAATCTTGACGATTCGGTTATCGTTCCGATATTGGATGATGGTTTGTTTTATTGCCCCAAACATGAGTGACGAAAAACGATGAGAGGAGTATCGCTTACGTGAAGGCCACAAGCGGGACCGCCCCGTATTTTTACATCGAAACTTATGGCTGTCAGATGAATGAGTACGACTCCGAGCTTGTAAGGTCAATTTTGCTTGGCAGTAATTTCAATGAAACAAACAGCCTTGAAAAGGCGGATGTTATACTTTTAAATACCTGCTCGGTAAGAGAAAACGCACATAACAAGGTTTTCGGCAGGCTTCAGGTGCTAAATATCCTTCGATCAAAAAAAGAAAAAATAGTGGTGGGCGTTTTAGGCTGCATGGCCCAAAGCCTGAAAATGGACCTATTGGAAAATTCTGTTTATGTCGATCTCATTGCCGGGCCCGATAGCTATCGGGAGCTTCCATCATTAATAGCAGATTCCTTTAACGGAAGCGGAACGGGTTCCGCGATAGACCTTTCAGAATTCGAGACTTATGATGATATTTATCCATCCAGACTTGAGGGCGTTAATGCCTGGATTGCCGTAATGAGGGGCTGTGATAATTTTTGCACGTTTTGTGTGGTTCCATATACGCGCGGGCGGGAGCGAAGCCGTTCGGTGGAATCTGTCGTAAAAGAGACCCGCAAGCTAACAGATGAGGGCTACACGCAGGTAACTTTATTGGGGCAAAACGTCAATTCTTATTCTCATTCCGGAAACACGTTCTCCGATTTGATTGATGCCGTAAGCGGAGTGGATGGGATTAGGCGAGTGAGATTCACCTCCCCCCACCCGAAAGATTTCCCCGATGATCTTCTCAAAACGATGAATTCGAATCCCAAGCTATGCAAGCATATTCATTTGCCCCTGCAGGCCGGTTCTGACAGGATCTTAAATATGATGCGCCGCAACTATACCGCCGCTGATTATCTTTCACTTGTCGAGCATATTAGAAATATCGTACCGGGCATAACCCTTACAACGGATATAATTCTCGGATTTCCAACAGAGACAAGAGAGGAATTCGAAGAAACCGCAGAGCTTATGAAAAAAGTCAAATTCGATTCGGCGTTTATATTTAACTACTCCGAACGAAATGGCACTGTCGCCGCGCGAAGATGGCCGACGGATGTTAGTCCGGAGGAAAAGAAGTACAGAATAACATTGCTGAACGACATACAAAAAGAGATAAGCC
>CAZKYQ010000059.1:5043-13812 GCA_964556975.1 uncultured Ignavibacteria bacterium | reverse complement strand
GAGTGGTACATTTTTCGACCGCCACTTGGTACAATTTTGGACCGGCGATTACATTAGGTCTAAGAGTGTAGTCATCGAAGAAAAAAAAGTAAAAAATTAGATAATCAGCGTTTTATAAATCTCCTACCCCTCCTCCAGCCTGGCCAGGGCTTCGGGGAGCATTCCCAGTATATCGCCCGCTATCATGCCGCGGTTGCCGAATGCTTCATCGGCTAAGTCGCCCGCCGCGCCGTGGATGTAACAACCAAGAACGGCGGCATCTATATCAATCAGGCCTTGAGCAAGAAAGCCGCCGATAAGACCGGTTAACAGATCGCCGGAACCGGCGGTGGCCATGCCGTCGTTGCCGGTGGAGTTGATCCAGGCTTTACCGGATGGCGCGGCTATCACCGATGGCGCGCCTTTCAATATACATACAAGATTGAACTCGGCGGCGAAGTCCAATGCGATATCGATTCTGTTTTCCTTGATTTGTTCTATACTCCTTCCCGTCAAGCGCGACATCTCGCCCGGATGAGGCGATATAACAAGCGGCGCGGAATGGCCTTTTAGGTAATCCATATTTTGGGCAAGTATGTTCAAAGCATCAGCATCGAAAACAGCGGGCTTGTCTAATTTTGATATCAAACGATATACAAGATCGCGGGTTTCATGATATGTGCCGATACCCGGCCCGACTGCGACAGCGTCCGCCCATTTGACCATCTCGCGGATTTCGCCCAATCCCCGCAACGCGAAACAGCGGCGTTTGCGAACCTGGGGGAGTGGTTTGGTCATAACCTCTGTAAGTTTTGTTTCAAGTGTGTCGTTCAGGCCTGACGGACATCCGAGTATTGTCAAGCCTGTTCCGGAACGAAGTCCGGCCTCTGCGGTCAGAGTTGCCGCGCCGGTCATGCCCTCGGAGCCAGCAAGCACAAATAGCTTTCCAAAATCGCCTTTATGCGAATCGGGCGCGCGGTGGGGAAGAAGCTCGGCGGCTTCGCTTTCCATCAGGTGAAAAAGCTCAATGTCTTCCGAGTCGATAGCCTCGTCGGGGAAACCGATATCGGCGACCATGAGATGCCCGCAATACTCTTTTCCGGGATAGATGGCTTGCCCGACCTTGGGAAGCCCGAAGGTAACCGTTACGTCGGCGATAACGGTCGGATCAGAAACATCTCCGGTTGCGCCGTCAAGCCCGCTGGGTGCGTCAACCGCTATTACCGGGGCGGGATGATGGTTGATTTTGCGAATTATTTCCGTGAAAGGATTTCGCATCTCTCCGGAAAAACCGGTCCCGAAAATAGCGTCAACTATGAGAACAGATTCATCTTTGATGGCGAATTCCTCGACATTGCTGACTTCGTTAATCGTAAGCCCCATCTCCTCCATGCGGACGACGTTGGCGCGGGCATCGCCCTTGACAGCCTCCCTTTCGCCAATGATGGAGATATCGACGGTGGCCTTCATTTCATTGAGCAGTCTCGCGACCACGAACCCGTCTCCGCCATTATTGCCTTTGCCACAAACAACAGTGATAACTTCGCCCTCGATCTCACCGAATTGCTCGATGATTGCCTCGACAACCGCGCTTCCGGCGTTTTCCATTAGCTCCAGGCCGGGTATGCCCATATCGTCGATAGCGCGCCGGTCGATGTTTCGCATTTGTTTAGGCGCGCAGAGTTTCATAGTACATATTTTAGCCAAACCGGACGGTTAAGTCAACGGGAATAAGGGTATTAGGACTTACAGACTATTATCTATTTAGGCTGCTAATGGGACAAGCTAAAAATTATAGAAATATTTCATCTGATTTTCATTTATCAAATTTTCCAGCATAGCCCTTAGAATTTCATCTCAAACATTTTTTTCAAGCTGCTTTTAAGGACTATTATAAACAGCCTTATTAAGACAAACCGATGAAATTTTGTTGGCCAAAAAAAAATAAAAAAGCTTGTGCTGTGTTCCTTATATTGATATAATTACTCAGCTTGGATGGGTCATGGATCTGGCTTTTTGAATTTGCACCTATTGAAAAAAATAAAATCCGGATTGCTTATAACCTTGTAATCCCAGGGAGTAGCCGACTATGAATTTATTGGGTTCCAATTGGATGCAACGCTTAAAAGACAGTGAACATGAGATTTGGGCGATATAGCAAGTCCTTAAATTGCAGGGCGTTATGATTTGCAATGCGTTGTTAAAAAGACACGAGAGGGGTGATAAGGTTTTTCTTAATAACAAATAGCTATTATGACAGATTGATTTGCCGATAATATTATTAAGGCTTTGTTTGCGCGTTTGAGTTTAAAAAAGATCAAAGTCATCGCGGATTTTTAAAACGAGGGGCAGAGGAGTTTGCATATGCTTGAAGAGAGAAAACAAAAGCGAACGTATGTAATGTCTTATTTGAAGATATGCCAAAAAGATACGGCCCGGTCGCTTGGGCGGGTTGTCGATATTACGACAGAAGGTATGAGACTTTGCGGCGAGGAACCGATCCAGACGGACAGAACGATTAAATTTAGTTTGGCGCTTCCTATCGCGGCTAAGGGGAATAGTGAAGTAGTATTTGACGCCGATATTATCTGGTGTCGGAGGGCGAAAAACCCGGACCTTTATGATACGGGGATACGGCTGAAAAATGTGCCCGCAGACCAGATCGACATAATCGAAGATTTTATGGAAAACTCATCATTCGAAGACCGCTGGCTTTCTATCGTAAATACCCTAAACGAGGAATACTAAAAGGCGCGCAATTATTAAGTATGAATATTATATTTGCCTTCTGTCAAAAGTGAATTTCCCCCAAAGTAAGCCGTATTCTTAATAATATCTGTAAAGTTTTCTTAAATTTGCCAAGTTCCAAAGCCTATAATAATTAATAATTTAGAACCCCCTGAGATTTGTATAATTCGTTTGACAATTCCTGATTTATTTTTATATTGGAACCATAGAAAGTAGCTATTTGGTTTAATAAAAAAAACGGCTTAATAGATAAGGATAAAAGATGAATTCAAAATTAATTATTTTCGCGGCTTCGATCCTGTTGTTATCGACGAACTCTTTCGCGCAGAAGAAGATGAGCAGGGAAGATTTCAGGCAAGCCGAATGGCGGATGAAATCAGATTATTATCAGAAATTACAAGCCAGACAGGGCAGTAATTTCGCGCTTGACCAAACTGATTACGATGTTAAATACTGGGAGCTTGATATGGATGTCACCAATATAGGCGGACAAATAGTATCCGGCAAGGTTACAATGACATCCGAATGTCTGGTCGATGGGATGACTACGGTCGATTATGATTTGCATAATGCCATGGCGGTTGATTCGGCGTTTATGTATGGGAATTCCGTCTCGTATACCCGGCCTAACAATCTCGTACGGATAACGCTCGATAGAACTTACAACACGGGCGAGCTATTTACGACGGTCATATATTATCACGGCCATCCGCCCGGAGGCGGCTTTGGATCATTTACGTGGGACACCCATAACGGCCATCCGATTATTTCGACATTGTCGGAGCCGGAAGGCGCGCGGGAATGGTGGCCATGCAAGGATATGCCGCATGACAAATCGGATTCATCGGACGTTTATATTACGGTTGCCGACGATCTTGTGGCCACGTCAAACGGATCGCTTGAGAGCAATATTGACAACGGCAACGGCACGCGCACCTTTCATTGGCATAATTCATACGCCATATCGACATATCTCATATCAATGTCGATATCAAATTACCAGAGCTTCACGGACTGGTATGTCAACGCTGCCGGCGATTCCATGCCGATTGTAAATTATGTATACCCGGAGCACTTTAACGATGCGGTCGAGGACCTGAATATTACGGCGCAGGCCATCGGGATTTACGCAGGGCTGTTTGGGGAATACCCGTTTATGAACGAGAAATACGGGCATTCTATTTTCCCTTGGGGCGGGGCGATGGAGCATCAATGCAATACAAGCTATGGAGCAAGCCTTATCTGGGGCAACCATTATTACGACTGGATTTTAGTACATGAGCTTGGCCACCAGTGGTTCGGGGATATGATTACTTGCGATACGTGGCCTAATATCTGGATGAACGAAGGATTCGCGTCGTATCTTGAAGCCCTCTGGACCGAGGAACTCCTCGGCCATGAAGCATACCTTAATTACATGAGATACAATAACGATGTTCAGTATCCGAGCGGGCCGATTTATGACCCCAACCCTCTTTTTGGGGGGAATACCGTATATGATAAGGGCTCATGGGTTCTGCACATGCTGCGAGGAGTCATGGGCGATGAGGCTTTCTTCGATGGCATGTACGCCTACGCAAACCACCCCGACCATCAATACGGAACGATAACATCACAGGAATTTCAAGCCATCATGGAGCAATTCTATGGCGGCAGCTTGGAGCCGTTCTTCCAGCAATGGCTTTGGGGCCTGAACCGTCCCAGCTATCAATATTCCTGGATGACTGAGGATATCGGAAGCGGACAGTTCGAACTGTTCTTCCACATAGACCAGGTACAAACCTATCCCTCCCCCGAAGTTTTTACAATGCCGATAAAAATCTACCCCCGGGTTAACGGCACAGATACGATGGTGACAGTCTGGAACGACAGCCGCGAGGATGATTTCCGCATGGTCTTTGAAGGCGATCCTAACATGGTTCGGTTCGATATTGATGATTGGGTATTAAAATTCTCAAGCGAGCAGAGCTATACGATGAATATTGTCACTACTGAGCTGCCCGATGGCGATCCCGGAGTACCCTACAATGAAACTATCGAGGCACGGGGAGGAAACGGCTCCTATACATTCACCTTATATAACGGCGATTTGCCCGACGGATTGACGCTTAATGAAACCACTGGCGTTCTTAGCGGCACTCCCATGGCGGATGGAATTTACGATTTCACTATTCGCTGTACGGATACAACTCCTTATACGGATGATCAGGACTATTCAGTGAATATCGGGATTATAGTTGACACATCAGAAGACGAAATTCATGGGCCGTTAAGATTCGCGCTCATAGGCAATTATCCAAACCCGTTTAACAGCTCAACCGTAATAAGGTTCAGGCTTGGCGATCCAGCCCTTGTTCGGCTTGATATATTTAATCTTTTAGGACAGAAAATCGAAACTTTGAGAAGCGGCGAAATGGGTTCAGGGGAGCACGAGGTTGCCTGGAACGCGGACAAAGTCTCATCGGGCGTTTATTTCTACAAATTATCGGTGGCAAATAAAACCTCTATCAAAAAAATGACGCTTTTAAAATAGAGATAAGCCAGTTTTTAATCAAAGGCCGAATAGCATTGTTCGGCCTTTCTCTTTTTAAATAAACTTCTTGATATTCCCCTTTTAAAATAATAATTTCCTGCTCTATTATTTTTGGGTATTGGAATTAAGACAGGAACGGCTAAATAATGAAAAAGACAACATCTCCATATGCCATCGTAAAAAAATCGAAAATCCATGGCCAGGGTGTTTTTGCCAATACAGATATCCCGCTGGGCACGCGCATCATTGAGTATGTCGGTGAAAGGATTACTAAAGCCGAATCGGACCGCAGATATCGGCGGGCGTTGGAACGTTCCCAAAACGGCGGCGATAAAGGGAGCGTTTATATTTTTACGCTGAATAAGCGTTATGATCTCGACGGCGACGTTCCATGGAACACGGCCAGCCTTATGAACCACTCCTGCAATCCGAACAGCGAAACAGAAAACATCCGCGGACATATATGGATAACCGCCTTGCGCGATATCAAAAAGGGGGAGGAGATTTTATATAATTACGGCTATGATCTCGAATCCTGGCAGGAGCACCCATGCAATTGCGGTTCAAAGCGGTGCGTTGGATATATTATGGATGAAGATTTCTGGCCAATGTTAAAACGCAAAATCGCGCAAATTGAAAAAGTAACAAGCTTGGGCGGGAGGCCCGGAAGACCGACCACATCGCCATATATCGCGGTGAAAAAATCAAAGATCCACGGAACAGGAGTTTTTGCCAAAAAGAATATCCCGCCAGAAACTTATGTGATCGAGTATGTCGGCGAAAAAATCACAAAAAAAGAATCCGACCGGCGCTACCAGACAGCTTGGGATAAAGCACGCGATGGCGACAGCGATAAAGGCACGGTTTATCTCTTCACGCTTGACGGCCGTTTCGATATCGATGGCGATGTGAAATGGAATACGGCGAGATTTATCAACCACTCCTGCGATCCCAATTGCGAAACCGATATTATGGACGGCCATATTTTCATAGTATCGCTCAGAAGCATAAAAAAGGGCGAGGAGTTTTCATATAATTACGGTTATGATTTTGAGTCATGGCGAGACCATCCCTGCAAATGCGGGGCGAAAAATTGTGTTGGATATATCCTTGACGAAGAGCACTGGCCTAAATTGAAGAGAAAACTAAAACAGCTCAAAGAACATAAAGGCCGCCTGCAGGTAACTAAGAAATAACGGCGGCCATCGGCGGTAATTAATTATTTCAGGAAGCGTCATGATGTCATATTTTTCCATCATGACGCATATAAAGCTCACCGTTTTAATTGCCGGGCAATCTGTACAGAATCATATATCAGGAAGAGCTGTTACAGGCTATACTCGCCCTCCCACTCAACGGTATATTCTGTTTTTGATGTAAATTGTCCCTTATAGGTCCCGCCGCCTTTAATGTTTTCGAATTGGCCGGCGCCTTTAATGTATTCGAATGTTCCATTGAATGTAGTACTCGGCTTACCTTCGGCGGTCATTGTAGTTTTAACTTCTCCATGCCATTTCCCAACTGTAATGTCATCGCCGACTTTAAAAGTTATATATCCCTGGTGAGGACCGGAACCCATAGCCAGGTCGCCGAAAGAACAGTTGGTGGCCTCCGCTCCCTCCATAAAGCCATTATCACTTGTACTGGCGTTTGTACCTTTCGATTCGCCTAAATTCATATTATGGCCATCGGTATCGCCGATCTGAATAGAATCCATTTTAGTATAAGCCATAGTCATTTTCCCTGAAATCTTTGTCTGAGCATCGGCCTGTACGGCGATGAACATAACAGCGAGAAGTAGAATAAGGCAAACTACGGGCTTCTTTCCGGTTAATAGTCCGGGCATAAAAAACCTCCCTCTTACATTAGATGGTTTCAGGCAAATAATATTGCCCGTTAAAAGCTCCCGACAGATAATTAGATCAAAGTTGCAATTCTACATAATTTTAATGTTGAGAGTCCACAAAAGTCAAGCTATGAATTGACATAATTAACCTGTAATGACGAAATATTTTGCGCAGGGCCGTGGGTCGGGTTTCTCTCCGCTTTGGCGGATCAGAGGCCGCCTATATTTTCTAGGAAATAATAAAACTATACAATTATTCGGCGCTATGATAACAATCTTCATCGAATGGCGGCGTACAGATACAATAAAATTGCAGGTCCTCTGCGCCAATATTGGCGATTCGTTGTTTTGTACCGGCAGGTATGAAAACCACATCGCCTGATTCAACCTCGCCTGGCGGAAGTTCTCCCGCTTCCATTCGCCCTTTGCCTGAAATTATGAGATATCTTTCATCTATCCCCTCAAGGTAATGGAAAGCGGTAACTACCCCCGGTTCAACTTTGACGACAACTATTGACATTATTTTATCACCAGGGCCAGATGAATTAATTATGAAACAACGTTCATCGACGTAAAACTCCTTGTCAGTTTCTTTTTTCACGATTTTTGGTTCCATATTCCAATTCCTTTCATAGCGATTCATGATAAGTAGGATTCTTGCCGTTCATGCGTTTATCCTTGTAATCAGTCAAAACCTGATATATTTTATAATGAAGGAGTTTTTTTTGCCAGTAGAACTTGCGATCTTTAAATTTTTTAATGTTACGATAGCATCGCCGATTCTTGATAGATTTTTTATCTATATCTGTGATTTCAAGATTTGGGCCTTGCCTCTGGCGCTTGTCTTGATAGCTATTTTATGGAAAGGGAATGCCAAGAGCCGATGGATGATATTACTCGCGATAATTGCCATCGCGGTAATCGATCCGGTTGTTTATAGGGTTCTAAAACCGTTATTCGGGAGACTAAGGCCCTGCCATGAAAGCGCGCTGGACTGGATAAGAATCGTCGATGGGTGCGGCGGACGGTACGGTTTCCCGTCGAATCACGCCGCGAATTTTTTTGGGCTGGCGGCCGTTATCGGAAGTTTCTATAAGACAACGCGTTATTATCTATATCCGGCCGCCTTATTGGTGGCCATCGGGCGGGTTTATCTCGGCGTTCACTACCCTTCTGATGTGATCGCAGGGGGACTGTTTGGCGCGGTAATTGGATTCCTGATAGTTTTCATCGGTAAAAAAGCGGCGCCCAATAAGATTGGCGCAATTTTCAGGAAAAGCGGGATTTAGATGGCCGCGAAAATTATCAAGGTCATACAGGGCGACATCACCGAATCGACTGCGGACGCTATTGTCAACGCCGCTAACAATCATCTATGGATGGGCTCAGGCGTCGCCGGGGCAATCAAACGAAAGGGCGGAGATATTATTGAAAAGGAGGCCATTGATCAGGGTCCTATACCGGTCGGCGAAGCGGTAGCGACAACCGCGGGATTATTGCCGAATAAATGTGTTATCCACGCCGCCGCCATGGGCCAGGACCTAATCACAGACGAAAATAAAATAGCTCAAGCTACCAAAAACTCCTTGTTGCGGGCAGATAAACTAAATTTGGAATCGATAGATTTCCCGGCGCTGGGAACCGGAGTGGGCGGCTTCCCTAT
>CAZKYQ010000059.1:0-4943 GCA_964556975.1 uncultured Ignavibacteria bacterium | reverse complement strand
AATCAAGTTAACATGCCCTAATTCAAATTTCGAGAGATAAGTCAGCATTTCTTTCGCGGCAGGATCGCTAACTTTATCAATTTGAGATTTATAGAGCTCATAAGCTTCCTGTTCTAATTCTAATGCCAATTGCAAAATTTTATAATTATCGGCTGCCGTGTCTAGCTCATCTATTCTTTTCTGGTGGTTCTCGCTCATTTCTTCGGGGATTTCAGGCAACCCTGATTTTCGCAACAAGTCATTGTATGTTACCCACTTTTCGGAGCGTACAAGACTGTCATATTCGGCTTCAAGAGTCCAATAATGGTCCTTTTCTTCGCCCGCAAGGTTTTCAAATGCTCCTTTCAATTTTACATCGTCAATCTTCTCCGCCGCCCTTTTATAAAAAACATAAGCCGCCAATTCAGCGTTAATTCCTTTTGAAAGGACCCCCAGCGATTCCTGTGTAGATTCTTTCATTCATTGCTCCTTATCAGTTCCAAAATCAAATCTCGCTACATAAACGGCGTAAAGATACGCGAAGGTTTCTATTTTGTCAACTATATCGCACAATTAAAACTATGAATATGCTTAATATTTTCTATTAAAGAATATTGCCAGATTGCCTTTAAGATTTTATAATTAGCTATGGATAGATTATGGCTTTTGAAAACGATTACTTCAATAGGAGGATTTAAATGAAACCGCAGAATGTAATAACCGGCTTATTCCTGTTAGTATTGCTGACCGCTAACTGTGGAGGAAATTCCCCAAAGGAGGAAATCGTGTACCGATCAACCGAGCTAATCAATCAGGGAGACGCTCTTTTCAGTAACAAAGATCACGCCGGCGCTATTGAACAATATAAAATGGCGGCGGATACTGCTGTTGCCGAAAACAATAATAGCAATCTGACAGAATCTTACTCTCAAATCGCGCGATGCTATTTATCAATAAACGATAAAGACGAAGGGCGCGTTTGGCTTGAGAAGGCCGAAAAGATCGCCGACAAAGATGAGCCGGGCGGATGGACGCGATATCTTGGCGTGAAAGGCCGGTTTTTATGGAAAGACGCTATCGAGGAGAAAGGCGAACTTGTTCCCGAGGCCGAAGAAGCAGCGAAAGTATTTACGGAAATGTACAATTTGGCCTTGAAAAACAATCTGTATAATCGCGCTATTGACGCCGCGAATATGATGAGCATAGTCGGTAATACTGATGACAGGATTGAGTGGGGCCTGAAAGGTATAAAGGCCGCCGAAGAAGGCAATGTAAAAAGTTGGCTTGCCCCCCTTTGGAACAATCTTGGCTGGAATTACGACGATATAGGGCGCTATGATGAATCGCTTGACGCCCTGAAGAAGGCCCGGCGATATCATTATATAAAAGGAAATGAAAAGGCGATGCTTATCGCTGATTGGTCCGTCGCGCATGCTTTCAGGATGACAGGACAAATCGATTCCGCATTGGCCTGGTGCATGAGAGTATCAATCTGGGCCAAAGACCTATACGATGAAGATCGATCGCCTGAAAACGCCGAATGGCTAGGGATGGCATATAAAGAAATGGGGGAGGCCGCCCTCGCAAATGGAAATGATAAAAGGGCACTTGCCGGCTTTCAATCGGCTATAATGTATCTAAAAAAGGCCGGGATGGAGAATTGGGATAAAAAGGGATACAACGAACTTTCGACTAAAATAACAAAAATGAAGGCCAATAGAAAAAAATAGCGGCAGTTGTTACATTAATATATTATTATCGTCAGAATATTGACAAGACGCCCCGACTAGAAAGTCGGGGCTATTAGTTTAGTTGTTAATTTCATACATCTTTAATAGTAGGGACTTTCTAGTCCCGGTATTTGATAATGCAGTACCAATTAAAAAATGTCGGGCTTTGTTACCATCTTTACATTAACAAGTTATTATCGTCCTGGTCGGAGCTATCTTCAATTTCGAGAGGCGCGCTATTATCAAGCACTAACGGGTCAATACCATCCGTCTTGTTTATATTGTCTATTTCATTAACCTGGCGGTCGAGCTGTCTCCTCCTTGTGCCCTGCATATCATCAAAGGCCTTTCTTGCGCTTTCCAGCCTGTCGCCGACCGTTTTCATAGACTCGACAAACTTACCCCACTGTTTGGAAAACCCGCCCAACAACGCTTGTATCTTTTTGGACGATTGCTGGAGATGAAAATTATCGATAGCGTGCCTTATAAGGGCGAGCATAGCATATAAGGTGAGGGGAGAACAAAGGACGACTTTTTGCCTTAAGGCATCATCGATTATCGTTGGATCGCTTTCGTGAATGAATGAATATACCTGCTCGACAGGAATAAAAACCATAACATAATCGACGGTGTTGTCCTCGGGGTTAATATAATCGCGGCCCGTTACTTCCTTAATCCTGTTTTTTACAGAACTCAAGAACAGCTTTTTGGCTTGTTCCTTTTCTGGTTCGTTTTCCGATTCCATATAGACTTTATACTGATTGTATGGAAACTTAACATCCATGTTGATTTTCAAATTGTTGGGCAGGAAAAAAGTGAAATCCGGCCTTGTCCGGTTTCCCTCGACCGTTTTCTGTTTCACATAGTTTATATTTTCCCTGAGGCCGACAATTCTCAGAATATCCTCAGCCATCCGCTCTCCCCAGATTCCTCTTTCCTGAGAACCGGACAAAGCGTCGCTTAAAGATTGGGTTGTTTCTCTTAGCTTATCGCTTTGCTTGGCAATGTTTTCCAACGCCGAGGAGACCTTACCGTATTTTTCAGGCACGGATTTATTGATATCATTCATCAGATTATTGACGGCTTCAAGCTTCGCGGCCATTTCTTTCGCCATATTCCCCAGAGACTGGTCAATTAGTTTTTTCTTTTCCTCCAATTGGGCCGATGATTCCTCGGTTTTCGAATCGAGTATTTGCTTTGATATTTTCATTATCTCGTCCATTGATTGCCTGGAGAGATCGTATGAAATTGACTTGAAACGATTTTCCATTTCGGCCCTTGATTGTATAATCTCAGTAATGGCGTTGGCCTTTGCCCTTCTTCCTATCATATAAACAAGAGCCGCGCCGAATACCGCTCCTCCAATAAAAATTAGTATTAACTGCAAAATTAATCTCCCGTCTCAGGCGTTAATAAAATGTATAAATATCCCGCCGGCAATTTAACAAAGACGCCGGGCAAGGTCAAATCCCGATTATATTTCTGATTTGTTTGGATGCCTCTTCTTTAGTCCCCGCGCCGATATTGATAAAATATGGCTTAACCTTTTTAAATAAATTTTGATAAAACAGTTTGCGGGATTCCATCCTATCCGATTTGTCGGCCAATATATGCTGATTGAAAAACGGCACTGATCTCATAGCTCCCGATTGGGAGAGGCCATCTGCGCAGAACCTGGCCGCTTCATCTGCTGTCGGGGTTGATACAAGCGGGCTGACTGGATCATTCTTTAAAAGAAGCGCCCAGCGCAATTTCGTTCTTTTCGCGTGTTTCCCCCGGCCCCCGATCCAGTATGGGTCAAGCATGACCCTTGATATTGGAGAGGCTTCGTAACAGAATGGCGATCCTCTATCCAGCCTGCAGTCGCCAAGCCTTTCGCATGGGCCGTTATCGCAATTTTCCTTATTGGTAATAATATTTTCGCATTTGGATTTATCAAAAAGCGGGGCAAAATCAGGATAATGCTTCGCAAAATTAGACTGAATATAAAGTTTCCTTTCAGGGCTGTCGGCGATCGCGTCAATTCCCGCCCTGACAAAAACTACATCATCCGCTATTATTTTCGATTGGGGATTGCGGAGAAGGTCCGCGAAAAATCCGGATTTGCCGGTGCCCTTAGGCGCGATCATTATAACGCCTTCTCCATTAAAATCCAGGACAAGGCCCCGGACCGAATACGCATCGGATATTTTTGATGTTATGTCATCGGCCATTCCCAGAGCGAGCGAGCGAAGCTGGCCGTAATAAGCCGATTTGAAAAATATCGCCGTATGGGAACCGCTATGGTAATATGCCCTCGCCTCGCGCCCGGGTATCCACCCCACAGCATAAATAACGCCATGCGGTTCGAGGTCGGATTCAAGCTGCGCGGGATACCAGTTTTCCACCCAGAAATCATAAAGATGCGAAAGGTTTGTTCTCAGCTGAATTATCACTCCATTTATATTGGCGTTCCACTCATAGTAACTCTGGTGGGTCAAGTGCGCTTCGGCTTCGCTGACTATGGCATCGCGAAGATCGTCCCCCACGGCGGTTTCGGTCCGTACGAATTCCTTGCGCAAGGTGACGGTATTATTAAGCGAGACTGCCTTTTCTTTGCGAGTAGGCTGGAGCCTGGCAAGAGCTGAGGCTATCCTGTCCATGGCGCTTTCGATTTTTTTCGTCGATGTCGCGTAGGACAAGCGAATGAACCCCTCTTTTCCAAAAGCCTCTCCCGGCACTACGGCAACATTGGCGTGTTTCAATAAATAATATGACAGGCCGTAGGAATTCCTTATCTGTGTGCCGCCATATTCTTTTTGAAAATATGACTCGATATTGGGAAACAGATAAAAAGCTCCTCGGGATTTATAACAGGATATTCCCTGAATATTTTTCAAACGGTCAAACATATAGTTTCGCCGCATCTGAAACTCGCCCCGCATTCTGCTGATTTCATGCTGCGGACCGCTGAATGCCTCCCGCGCCGCAACCTGCGAAATGGATGAAGCATTGGACGTGCTGTGAGACTGCACTTTGCCCATACCTGCGATGATATCCTTGGGGCCGGCGGCATATCCAATCCTCCAACCTGTCATTGAATAAGCTTTGGAAGCGCCATTTATGATAATAGTCTGGTTCTTCATTTTGTCATTCAGGGCGGCAAACGAAATAAACTCGAAACCGTCATAAATAAGCTTTTCATAAATTTCGTCGGAAATAACTATGAGCCCCTCTTCGGCGATTATGGCGGCC
>CAZKYQ010000058.1:0-14053 GCA_964556975.1 uncultured Ignavibacteria bacterium | reverse complement strand
TACTGGCCATACTGACGACGTTGCTTTTGTAGCAGGAACCACCGTCAAATTCTCCATGGCAGTAACTGATAACTCAGGCGGGAATCACAGCGGAATAGGTAATCTGGATCTTGTAATAGAATAAAAACAATTTATGTTTTCTTTTTAGATTAGAAATGGCGGGCTTTCAACAGCCCGCTATTTTTTTGATATCAATACCGTTTTAAAGATTTTATAGATAGCACATAACGTGAAAGGCATATTCTTTCGGCGAATACTTAACGCGCGCCTTAATAAAGCCACCGAGCGGAGTCGAACCGCTGACCTGCTGATTACGAATCAGCTGCTCTACCAGCTGAGCTACGGTGGCGCAAATTCTAATTAAAGCAATCATAATAATTATTCAAGCATAAAATTCATTTAAATAGTTATGTCGCTCCCGTTAATTCCGGGATTATCGCCAGTAAAAGCTCAGTAAAATGGCGGCAAATGATGTGTAATCTGTGGTTTTGATTTTGTAGCCGTATGCTTTGGATTCCGCACGAGAATAACGAACTCCGGCCTCGCCGCCAAACGCGAAACTGGGCGCAAAATAATATTCGGCCCCAAACGAAAGCCATCCCCCGGAATCTTTGAGCATATCCTTCTGATATTGAATATCCTCAGTCGAAAAATCAGAGTCGTTTGTTTTGAACTTGCCATAGCTTTTGAAATAGTGCAAGCCTATAAACGGGTTGATCTTTATCGCATCTATCCTCGACGTTGGAAACAACTGGTAACGGTACCCAAAGTTTAATGTGAACCGCCGCGCGTAAAGGGTTGTATCGCCCCGCTGCTCTTTATGGCGATCATAATCAAGGCCCACGAGAATCAGGCTGTTTTTCTCACGCATGCCCGCGAATGCCCCAAACCGGCCTCGACTTCCCTCAACACTGGCCAATGGTAATACAGGCTCATTCAGGTTCGAGTAGCGTATACCGACAATCACAGCCGAAACGTCATTGGCCTGGAGTAATAAAATAATAACCGCTCCGAAAGCTATCATCTTCGATTTTGAGAAGCTTATTTTCATAATCTGAACATATCTTACGCCACCGGGGCCTCTATGTCAAGGCTTGGAAATAAGTCTGTTATTATATCTTGATCGGCTCGGAGCCGGAGTTCAAGCCTCTGACAATATCATTAATTTTGTTGAAACCGTCTATTCCGCTGAATGTGGCTTTGGCCGCGGCGTATCGAGCGGCGGTTTTCGCGGATTTCAGCGGGTCCTGTGTCAGCATGTAATTATATAAAAAAACCGAGGCAAAAGTATCACCACAGCCCGTGGGATCAATTTCCTTATAAATCGGTACCGGCGGCAAGAAGTACTTCAATCGCCCGTTTTCCACTGAAATAACGGCGCCCTTGCTCCCCATGGTAACCACGACAATCTTCGGCCCCGCGCGATGAATCATCATACAGCCGGCCGCTATTTTAACGGCGCGCTCCGATTCATGGCCTGTTATAGTAGCGAGTTCCTTCAAATTCATCTGGGCTATATCGGCCTGGGCAAGATATTGCTCCCATTGGGGATGTTTTCTGTAAAATCGTTTTCCCCGGTCGTCGCGGCCGAGGGCCAGGCTGTGGTAATCGCAGTAAATAAACGCATTAGATTTTTCCTTAAAGCGAAATAGTTCCTCAACGCCGACATCATCGCCGGAAATGAAGTTTAATAGAAGCGCGTCTATACCGCCTGCGACTTTTTCAAGTGAGAGCCGGTCCGGTATCCGGGAATTCCACTCTTCCCTGTTGCCGCTATAATCATATACAAGCCTGTTGACAACGTTAGGCCACGATAAGATTTTCACGCCGAAACTATCGACAATTTCATTTTCCCCGAACGCTTTATTAAATTTCGCATGAATATCCTGCCCGATTTCGCAGACAGGAAAAATTATGCCCTTTTTCATTATTGATAATAATGCCGCGAGATTATAAGAGATGCCCCCCAGCGCGGATATCTTCGCGCCGCCGGGATGAATTATCTCATCGGCGACAAGGTGGCCGACAACAGCTATAGACGGTTTCTCGCTACGATTATTATTCATTTTGGATCAAAATATCATTGACGCGCGGATTTCATAAAAAAAAGGCGCCCCATGGAGCGCCTTTTTTCTAAATTAACATTCATCTATTCGTCTAAAAACCAGGAAAGCATGATGTCGAATACCTCGACCGAGCTATCGTATTCTATAAAGAAAAGAGGAAACGTGAAATAGGACGATTTAAAAGTTGAAGTTTCCAGCTGAACGGCGACAGGAAAGCCATGAAACGAACCGGTGGAATCAGGGGAAATAGAATTGAAAGTATAAAGTGATTGAGTTGAGGCTGTTCTCAAAAGATATTCGACTTTAGGAAAGGCCTGAAATGGATCGCCCAACGAGTTCAATGCTTGTACTTTTAATGTATCTATCCTAAGTTGAGGCAACCCGGCAACATTATCTATTACATTAGCCCCTACAAATTCCGCATCGAAAAAATTCGATGGCGGATAAAATGCGCCTTCAAGGCCAAAATACGTAAATGGCAACGGTTCTACTGCATTGCCTTGATATTCGTAAAGGCCCGGAGTAGTAGATGTATTATAGAAAGAATAGCGGCCTATAACCCAAAGTTTTCCACCTACATCCATATATTCAACAAAAGGCTCCTGCATATTGGCGTTAATATCAGCATTCCAATCAATATCGCTGATAATAACCAGCCGATACATATACAGGTCGTTTATATCCGGAGTTTCATCTGTCCAATCCCATTTTTCGGAAAGAATTCCCGCTGAACTAATCATTTCCGAGTAGAACTGCTGAACCGAATCCTCCCAATCCGATCCGAGATTGCCGGGAACCGGATTATATCCCGTTGCATTCAAGAACAGGATATCTTTGACCTCTTCAGGATGAGGAATCCAGTGCGGCTCAAATACTTCGATTATGCCCATAGTAGGAACGGAAGATACATTAGCGTCATCAAAATTACGGACATAAATTATATAATATCCGGTTCGCAAATCGATAAGGCTGGCGGATGTCCCGGCAATCCTCAAGGAATCATCATCATCATCCGTGAGGTATCTTACAAGCATATTTTCTGAAGTATCCGGATCATCGGGAGCGCCACTGATAGTATCCACGACTACGGTATCGTAAGGCCCGTAAATTCTGACCTCCCAGATAAAGTCAGGCTGGAATGTCGTGTAATCAAGCGAGTCTCCGCCCTCCCACGAAACATTGATTCCATGCCAGGTGCTTGTAGTATCAGGCAAAACCCATTGCGGGCCTTCAGGCACCGTTATAATGCAAGTAGGCCTGTTGTTAGTTCTGTAAAGATACCTGTTGATGACATTGGACATATCCCCGGAATCATCGATACCTCTTAAAACAAGATACTGTCCAATAGTATCGGATGAATCGGGCGAAGCCACAAGCGGGAAAACGGCCTCCGTAACATCTCCAAGCGAAATCCATGTCAAAGTGTCCGGGATATCCAAAGAAGTTTCCCTGCTTGCGGAATCCATATACGCGCCTTGAAAGACCCCGTAAATATAATCATTTATTTGCCCGTCCTCGTCATTTCCAAACCAATGCAACATCGGATTGAAGGAATGGACCATTGAATCCGATGGGACCCCTGCCCAATATATCCGGGCGGTAAGATTTGTTATTGGAGTACCTTGAATATCCAGCGGTTCGCATCCCGTTAAAGATAATAGGGTGAATATCAAAACGGCGGCCAATAACGAAAATGGTATCATTAACTGCTTTTTCATTTCTTTATCGTCCCTCCGTTAAAATTTCAAGCCAAGTGAAAATCTGTTAACCGAATCGAGCCAGCCAAGATCCTGATACGCGTAATCCAATGAAAGCTGATAATCGGAAATCAAAAATCTTGCTCCGGCGCCGAATGTCATTCCGCCGAATTCGTCTGACTCATCATAGTAATCGTAGTTGAATTTTTTGCCCGTCCTGAGCGCAAACCTTTCATTGTACCAGTATTCAAATCCGAAATTATATTTTTCAAGATTGTCATTGGGGTGAGACGCCTGCGCCGCGAATGTCAAATGAGAATTGGCGGAATTTATTACATCTATTGAAGTGCCGAACCGGAAGTCAATTGGCAATGGATATGGTTCCTCAATAAATTTCATATCGGGGCCGAAATTGGCCAATGCCATGCAGATTTTGAAATTGCGGAACCCGGTATCGTAATAAGTTCCAAGATCCGCCGCCCAGCCGGTCGCGCTTTCCTCTTCAATATATTGGGCAATATATTTTAATGTCAGCCCCAGTGAAAAGCGGTCAGTCAAACCGGCGCCATAGGATATGCCAAGAGCGTAATCCTTTGCGGTAAAAGTTTGGCCGCCATTTATCCCGATGCCTGTCCGGTTATTATAAGTTGTAACCGGCATATCATCCATACCCAGCATATAAAACGAAACCCCGAAAGTTCCCGACATGCTCGGAGCAGGAATTGCAAGCCCGACAAACTCATAATTGATTTCCGCCGGATAATCAATGTGCGTAAAGATTGCCTCTTTTTGCGTAAGAAGCGATAAAGCCGCCGGGTTGTAATAAAGAACCGAAGCGTCATCCGCGATTCCCATGAAGGCTTCACCCATCCCCATCGCTCGAGCCGACACGCCTATTTCTAGAAATTGGGCCCCGGCAGTGCCTACTTTCGCCTGACCAAAACTTATGTTGGGCATCAAAAGAACAGCAGCCAAAGGCAGTACAAGCAATATTTTTCTCATTAGTAGCCTCCTGGTCCTATTTAATAATCGCTATTTTGCCAAGTTGTTTATAGCCATTGTCCGATTCTATGGCGTAAATGTAAATTCCGGAAACCACTGCCTGAGTATTACGGCTTATAAGGTCCCAATGAATCACATTATTTATGTCAACGGACGGATCATACTCCAATTGCCTTACGAGATCTCCGTCAAGACTGAAAATTCTAATTGTGCTTTTTGCTTGAAAACCTGAGAACCAGATCCTTCGCTTAAGCTGATTATTACCAGAACGGTCAGGATCTTCATATCCCTGCTCAAGATAATACGATATATTCGTGATCTTGTAAGGATTAGGATAAACGCTGACTTCCTTTGATTCTTCCCCTCTGGCGATAGGGTAAACAAACTGAGCGTTAATCGTTTGCGATGATTCCAATGATGAAAGGTCTGTAATGGGGTTTCCGAAATCATAAGCGGTCACGGCGAAATACAATCCGATTGATTCGGATAATCCCGAAAGCGAGTATGTGTAATTTGAATCGCCTTCAACAGCGCCCTCAATACCGCCTAAACCCGAGTTCCAGCCATAACGAATCCAATTTAAGCTGTTTTCCACATAGTTGGCTATCCAATCAACAGAATCAGCGCTTGTTGGAAAGCGAAATGTCAAAAGCGAATCATCAGAAGCTCCGAGTATTGGATCAGCCCAGGTTCCCCTAAGCTGTTCTAAAGTATGCGGAGTATCATCCCAGGTTGTCCAAACCTGGGGAGTAACCGTAGTATCTAAATAGTAAAAATCGAAATCGACGATATCGAAATCGGCCAAAAGAGTGAAATCGCCAAGCTGCCCAGAACGCGACATATAAATCCTGTAACCCTCAAAATCCACTTTTCTCAAGAAATTATCTAAGAACTCTTCTGAGTTGGTGCCATTCCAATCTAATTTCACACTGCCGGGCGATGGAGCAACGGTCAAGATAGGCGAAGGAGGAGGAGGCGGGCCTTTGAAATCAGGCACGCCATCGCCCTTGAACCAGAATGTATCGGCGACAGTGGAATCTGCGTTCCATGTAACCCTAAAGTGTTCGTTTATGCGTCCTATAAACCCATCGGCCGGGGTATACTCGCCGTCTCCGTCATAATCGCGATAATGTTCGCCAGGGTCCCATTGGCCGTTCTCATTCTCGTCAGCATAAGGCTCGGCTGTATCGACTCCGGGATTATCATAAACCCATGAAGCCCATTGCGAGTTAACGGAGAAATCGGTAAAATCAAGGTTATCATAATATGTCTGAATGCTGGCGCTGTTTCCTGTGTGGCCATTTAAGTTATTTGAAAAATTCGCCGGATCAACGTGAAGATCTTCACCGCAGATATAACCAGTAGTCAGCTTTAAAACATCGCCCGGGAAAATTGTCGGGAATTCTCCAAACGAGAATAGATACCTTGTATCATATCCATCAGCTAAATCCGAGGCCTGAGTGGATTTTGGAACCCATCCCTGGCCTTCCCAAGTGTTCAAATTGCACCAAATCTGGTCATAATCGAACTCATGATTGGACATGACTTTGTATTTGGCCTTATCGCCTCCGGGCGTTCCATTGCCGCCTCCGGGAAACGGCCCGTCATAGTTTGCCGCCAACTGAGGCCCCCAATCATAAACAGGGTTCACGTTGGAAATCCACCAGTTAAAACCGAATTCAACGCTATCGCCGGGCGCTCTGACAACCCTGACGCCAGAAAGTCCTCTTGGGGCTGTATGATCAAAGGCCCCGGAAGCTGGATCGCCATCATTATCAGCAATCCACGCCGTGTTAATCCGGGTCGTGTCGCCCGCAAGAGTAACATAAATAGAATCAAATCCGCATATATCATCCTGTGCTCCGACTTGGCCCGAAATTGATGTGTGATAGACGTCCGCGTCGATATACATACCCAGCCAAACTTTATTAATATTGTTTGTGCCGATATTCGTAATATCAAAATCCAGCAGGACAAAATCCTCAGCGTATTCATAGCTCCACGCATAGCTTCTCTGCTCTATTTCAATGCCCAGCGGGATATGCGCTCTTTGATCATTGGGGTCGTTTACAACAAAACTTCCTGTACTCGTGTCAGAATAGACGGCTATATAATCCTGTTCGGAAATCGCGTCTGTGGTATCGCCGTACGGATATACATTCGACGGTCTCAGTGAACGCACCGTAATTTCGCCTTCAGGGGCTTCAGCAGGAAATAACTCGAAAATATTTCCCCACCAGCCGTCGTTTCCTATGGAGACAAGAGTATCGAAGACTGTAATAGGGTTGCCGAAAGCGTCAGTTGAATCGTATTCTATTTCCGCACCGATCCAAAGAGCGCCCTGAAAAAGATAATCAAGGTTGGATCCGCCTGGGAATTCACATCCCGGAGCCGGCTCATATTTTCCGGAAGCGTCCTCGTAGTCCCCTCCCTGGCTTCCAAAAAAGCCAAAATTCGTAACAGACAGCCATATTTTTCCGACATCGTGAACTCGCAACTGGGTATTAGGCAAAGCGGCAGGTTTCGCAGGAGGATTGCCTCCATATAGACTTTCATCCATTACCGTCGCATTTGCCATGCCGGTCAAAAATGCCAGAAGCAGGAACCAGATTATTTTATTCATAATTAATAATCTCCTTTCCTCTTAGAATTCCCGCGAACGTGATCGCTTGTAAATGAGGAATTATTAATATTTTTGTAAATTATCATTTCTCTAAGCTTCCTTACTACTTTAGAAGTTCATACTCAATCCGAAAAGAATATTTCTACCAGCAAGGAAATTCGAAGGATCGCGATCTCTCGGTACGCCGGTTAATATCTGTCCATTATTGTTAAAATCACTTGTGGCAAGCCCCGTACTCTCATAAACGTCATCAACATTCTTGTTATCGAACAAGTTATCAACCCGGAGCGTGGCAGTATAATTAAGCTTCCATATCTGGAAGTTCTTATCAAATCTCATGTCCATATTTGAAAAGACCGGCATCCTCTTAGAATTGCCCAGAGGCTCTTCGTTTCCTATAAGAACCAACCCCGGATAATTCTGGTCAGGCGTGAACGGCTTGCCGGTTTTAAACTGCCAGATGAAATTCATAGCCCAATCATCGGGAAGCTTGAAAATTCCAATTTTCGGATGGCGGCCTTTGGCGGCCCGGATATCACCGGTAATGGTAATCTGGTGTCTGATATCCCAATCCAGCGGCCTTTCCGTAATCGGAATTTCCGCATTCATAAAACGACGGAAATAATCGGCGCTGTTAGAAGAGTTCTTACCAAATGCCCATGTATATTCATACTGAACTTCGCCCGCGAAAAAATGTCCATAACGTTTTTCCACGCCGAACTCAAAACCGCGCGTCCTTGCGTAATCAATGTTTCCATAGACATCAGTCGTGATAGGGCCATAAGATTCGCTTACCGAATTTAAAAGGCCGTAGTAATCTTTATAGAAACCGGAGATGGTAATAACATAATCGAGCCCTAAACGGGTCTGAATGCCAAGTTCATAAGATATTGTTTTCTCGAAGCTAAGATTGGGATTTCCGATAATACCAAAAGCATTGGATGCTTGAGTCGGACGCCTGAAGAAATAACGGAACTCCGGAAGTTGATAGAAATGACCGTAATTGAAAAAGAGTTTAGCTTTATCAGATACCGGGAATGAAAAAGCTATGCGGGGAGAAAATTGGTTTCGAGCATTAGCAATCTCCTGAGTATTGCCCCCGCCGCTATTCCCAGATGCTTCTTGCACCTCATCCGCTTGAATATAGAAATCATAACGGAAACCAAGGTTGGCTATCATTTCCCCGTATTCCATTTTATCTCGAAGATAAAAGGCGCCTTGCTTGGGGTTGCGAGTATAGAAATCACGGAAAATCCCTCTATCCGGCCAAGTCCCTCCATCCGGTTCTCCATCATACGGAGCATAAGGATACTGGACTTCATTCATTTTAAGAACCAAATCCTGAAATTTGATGCCTGACTTAATCTCATGTTCTTTTGAAACCTGGCTGGTAAGATTTAGGTCGAATGTCGTAAGCGTCTGATTGGTCTTATGATAGAGCGCCCACTGGTCAAACCCTTGATCCCAAAACCTATCAGAATAATCAAAGCGGCCATTGCCATTCAAATCCACATACGGCTCGCCTAAATCATACATTCCATTTGGCTCGTCGAAAATACCATTGTTATTCAGGTCTCTAAAAGGAACACCCTCCACATAAGGATCAGTAGGACCATCGTGGCGGCCATTATGATTTAAATCCCAAGCGCCGTTGAATATATCCGGTCCCGAAGGATCATTTGGAGGGCCATTGAAACGTCCGTTGAGATCGACATCAATATATGGTTCGCCGATAATTGCATCACCATCGGTAAATGGTTCGGGCCGATCTTCATTGATAATGTCCCGAAGTTGAGGATCATAAACTCCGTTTCCAAATCCTTCAAAATCGGTATATACAGAATCTCCCTCATCAAAAATCCCATTGCCGTTATTGTCGGCCCAGAAATGATCGTTGGTAATAATCTCTGCGGGGTCCCATCGGCCATTTCCATTCAAATCGGAAAATGGTTCGCCAATGTTATCATCATATACTCCATTGCCGTTTATGTCATGAACTGTAGAATCAAATTCGTCTGCCCCGTCGAAAATCCCATTGCGATTATTGTCATAAAAAGGTTCGCCGAAAAACCCATCTTCATAATAATCTACAAAAGGTTCTGCGGGGTCCCATTGCCCATTTTGATTGGAATCGTTGTAACGCTCGAAATTGTCTGACATTACAAAATCGCCAGGTACAAGCCCCCCGGGTCTTTCCTCATATAATTGTATATATTGATTGACCTTTAGCTCTCCAAAAGTATCTCTTAGAAAGGACGGCGAAAAAGCGAAAGTAACGCCATACAATTCTTTCGATTCTTCTTGTCTTGGAGCGGACTCAGGCGTATACAGGAATTGATAAGCAAATTCGGTTATCCGCTGCCAGGATTTATAGTAGTTCAGAGAAAGCCTGTACTTGCCGTTTTCGTCCATCTTCCAACTAACTTTTGCCGATCCCGTATACTGATTTGATCTGCGGTCCGGAATAGCCATGCCAAGGAATTTCTCCTCGCCATAATTTATTTGGGAATTCGGTGATTGCCCCTTGTTATAGTCCACCCAAAGATTGGACTTATCTACGGAAAAACTTATAAAATACGCCATCTGTTCGCCCGGCCATTTTAAGCCAAGAGCAGGAAATAACTGGTCGGAAACCGCCGGCACCGGGCCGGAAAGGTTCCACTCAAGGCGGTCTGAATTGAATGAATACTTGTTTAACTGATCAATTCCAAAATCATCGGTTAGGAATTCAATGCGTCCAGTGGTAGTTTTGACATCGCCTTCTTTTCGCACAATATTAATGATAGCGGAATTTGAACCGCCATACTCGGCGTCATAGTTGCCTTTCAGAACCGAAAGCTCGGAAATGTCGGTGGCCGAAATATCAAGGTTCTCGCGAAGTTCCGATCCATAACCTCCAAGGACATTTTTAATTTCAATGCCGTCAACAACATACGAAATCTCGCCTGCGCGGCCGCCGCGAGCATGAAACCTTCCGCCTGAAGATACAAAACCGGAAGTTGTCCTCAAAACATCGCTCACATTGTTTACCGGCATATGCGCAATTTCGTCCGCGTCCTTTTTGATTTCGGTAGTGGTCACATATTTGTCAATTGTAGGGGGCTCCGCGATAACCGTTATGTCTTCGACTTTTTCAGCTTCGGACTGAAGTTGAAAATTCATCTCGGTGGTAACATCTGCCTGTACCTTAACTTCTTTCATAGTTACCTGGTTATAGCCGATTGTCTTGGCCACCAGCGTATACAGGCCGGGGCGAACGTTTAGAATAACATAAGATCCGTCGAAAGTAGCCGCGGCGCCAATTTGCGTGCCCTCAATTTGAACCGTCACACCCGGAATCCCCTCGCCGGTAGTCTTATCGGTAATCATACCGGTAATTTTCCCGACTGTACCGGATATCGCGCTGATAGACAAACCGAGAATAAGCGCAACGGTAAAAATTGGTGTTCTCAAGCTAACTAATTTCATTTAGTAACCTCCTTTTATATTCTGCTAAAAGGAAGCAGATATATTTTTCTCTTTTTTCCAGTCCAATAAATCTTTGAAGACCAAAACAATTAACAAGTGTCAGACTTAAACCTCCTCATGAGTTTTCCGATCTTCTCCTCCGAACCTCCAGATTTTACATTCTAACTACAAGTGAATCTGGAAATTATTCCCCGAATTTGTCTTTTTTCTTTACTGAAGTCAAGCCCTTTTTAGCCCATTTTGAATTGATTTCATTCAAAAACTCTAATTCGACATTGAAAATCCACATTTGCAAAACAGTCCGGCTACTTTGCAAAGTTTCATAACGATTCGTTTTTCTACTTTTTTATCCATTAGGATGGAGGTACGACATCCTGATGGCAACATCTGCTCAGTCATAAACGCGGGGGGCTGCAGATTAAAACACGGCCAAAGGTTGCCAAGCAGGCGCTTGGCAACCAGATGAAAGTTTAATAACGATCTGTTTTTCTATTTTTGACTATTCAAGCCAAAAAAAAGCGGGGACCGAAGACCCCGCTTTAAAATTATCGAAAACCTGCGCTATTTTATCAGCGTCATTTTTTTCATAACGCTTGAGCCATTGGCTTTTAGCCCGGAAAAATAGACTCCGGAAGCGTACTCGGCGGCGTCCCAGTTAATCGAATAAACTCCGGCTTCATAAAAGCCATTAGCCAAAGTCATAACTTTCGCCCCTGTAACGTTGTAGATTGACAGGTCTATTTCGGTTCCGTTTTCAAGCTCTAACCCGATTTGGGTTTCGGCGTTAAAGGGGTTTGGGTAGTTTTGGGCCAGCTTGAAATTGCGGGGGATAGCACCTTCGTCTTCAACACCGAGTATAGTCCCTATTTCTAAATACATTACCGGGTTATCGGTTACTACACCTTCGGTCTGGGCAATCCCTCCTGCGTCTTTGTCGTTTATATAGGTGATATGCAAATCAACATCCACTTTATCAGCTACCGATGCCCAATGGTCCGAATCGCAATCACCGGGAGCGCAACCCGGAGTTTGAGAATCAGTTAAGTTTATGGATGATATCCAGTTAGCTCCGTTATTGTTGGTATACTGCCAATAAATATCCCCATTGGCATAACCTCCTGCCGAGCAGTCGGTAGTGTCAAACATTGTATAAATGGCATGAAGAAGATTGCCACTCTGTTGTACGGCCAGCGACATCTTCGTTACCGGCCTGTTCCAGACGCCGTAATCGCAACCCGCAACCCAATTTTCAGGAGTTGACAGCATTTCGGTAATTGTGCCTGTGCCTGTGTTGAAATGATTCAGGAACGTCTTATAATAAATCCCCTCATCGGTAACCCATTGAGAATTCCAGATAATATTCAAGTTGTCGTTGTAATCATAGATTGCGTCCAGATCGGAATAGGCGAAAAGAGAATCCGGAGCGCCGTAATTTGTAACGTTGACCTTGCCGAACCGCCAATCCCATGTTAAACCATCCGCTGACTCGATATACATCACGTCATTTTCCCATTGAGTATCGTAATTCTGGGGGTGAGTATATACTATCGCCACCTTGTCAGAAACCGGGCTGGCCACGACAACCGGCGAGAGCACCATTAAAGTGTCCGCTTCCACCAGCGCACTCCAAGTGTCCCCATTGTCGGTTGAAACCGTGTAGGCCAGAAGATGCGGGTCGCCCGCGTTTATCGCCTGCTCGTTTACAACCAGATGAATATTATCGTTGCGGTCGACGGCGACATAGGGCCAGTAGCACCTTACACCGTTAATGAAATCGGGAGCGTCATAATAATTGAATATACCAAAACCGGTGAAAGCATCGATCGCCACTAAGCTATAGGGGTTTAGCTGCCATTGGTGATAGGCAACGACCGCCCTGTCATCGTTGGTTAGCGCGAGCTGGGTATAGCCGGCGCCGCTGGTTTGCGAAACCGCCATCCCGGACCCCGGCGCGAGCCATGTGCCCGCGTTATCGGCATAATTATAGTACACATGCCTCAATGACGGATATGTTATTCCGTTCATCCAGGCAATATGCACCCCCCCCTGGCTGTCTATTGCGATTCGCCTTCCAGTGGAGCCGTTGCATTGATAATCGTATTGGGTACCGCCGACAATAATCCCCGGCGAATCGGTAATCAGCCCGCCCGGTTCCGATGGATAATACGGCACATCCGGCAAGGGTTCATTGCCTATTAAAACAGGGACGTTTTCAATCCTCGGCCCGATTTTCTCTCCGGAATATGAAACATTAACAGCTATTAAAAGCAAGATTGATAAAACCAATAGCGCTCGTTTCATGGTAAACTCCTCCGTTTATAAATCTCTTCGATTATCAAATCGATATCGGCCATACCTCGTATCCCACGCCGATTATTCTTCATCCTTAATTTAATCAATATTCTGAAAAAATCAATCATTAATTTGGCCAATTCCGTTTCTAATTAAAGCATCAGAATTAACAGCATCTCGCGTGTCGCAATTTATTGCGACCGTTTTTCATCTTATCGCGGTCATAATAAATTATGACACGCCCGGCGGCCCTCTATTTTAAAAGAATCATCTTAATATTATCCGTATATCCGCCCGCTTCGATCCGCGCGAAATAAATCCCGGACGCTACATCCCCGGCATCCCAGACTATCAAATGCTGTCCGGCATCCAGACCGGTTCGCTCAACCGCCATCACCTTCGCGCCGGTGATATCGTAAACCGTCAGCTCCACATCCGATGGAGCGCCCAAGGTGAACTCGATTGTGGTTTGGGCGTTGAAAGGGTTGGGGTAGTTGCTGAGAAGCTCAAATCGCTGCGGCAGACTTTCTTCGCCCTTCAATCCCGTCCATTCTGGAGTAATTGGTAGGTAATATACCGTATCGGGATCATCGCCGTAGTTGCGCATAACATACGTTAGATTTATATCAAGTGTCGAATCGGATACGGTTTCTGATAGAGATGGGAATTCCTCCGATTCGCAATCTCCCACGCAGTTAGGCGTATGAGTTTCGGTTATATTTACGGCGGGATACCATTGTGAATAGCCCAGACCCAATACAAAATACAGATCGCCCACGCAGTATCCGTCCCCCGAAACATCACTATCGGAAAATCCGGTAAATACTACACCTATAAGCCCATTCGAAGAGGCAGTAATCGAGGGCATAGAAATAGCTGAATTCATCGGCCCCGGATCGCAGTCG
>CAZKYQ010000057.1:6481-14067 GCA_964556975.1 uncultured Ignavibacteria bacterium | reverse complement strand
TCAACCCGGTTGCCGTCTCTGGCCACAATCTCATAGCCGGGCGGTACAGTAAAATCCTCTCCTTGCGCAAAAGTAATTGAGGTAAACATTATTATCAGAATCAGCGTTTTCAATATGGCTCCTTATTATAGATATAAAATTAACATTTTATTCAGATTTGTCAACAAAAAAGCCCCGACCGAAGCCGGGGCTTTGAAGTTTGCATTGTAACAAATCTACTTTATCAAAGTCATTTTTTTCACAGCCGTTTGATCGCCTGCTGTAAGCCTATAGAAATAAACTCCGGTCGAAAGCTTGGAACAATCCCATACCAATTCATGGCGGCCTGATTCCTTAAAACCGTCGAACAGCGTTTCAACCTTGCGTCCCAACAGATCAAAAGCCTCTATGCTGACTTGTCCCGAAACCGGAATAGCGAAAGCGATCTTGGTTTGGGCATTGAAAGGATTGGGATAGTTTTGAAGAAGCGAAAATTGATCGGGAATTTCCACCATATCATCATCGATAGCTGTCATGGCGTTATATCGGGCAATGGCGGCATCGGCGTTGGCCTGAATGTCGGATAAAGAGTTTCCGCCCAAAATTGAGAATGCCGCGACAACGCTTTCACCGGGCGCCATATCATACGGGCCCGTTGTAATCATTATAGAGCAATCTCGCGTGGTTGTGATAGCCGTATCGACTATCCCCGCGCTCATATAACTCCACTTGTCAGCGATCGTAAACGCGGGAGGATAAACATTTACGGCGTTATCAAGGGCCATGAAGGAATAAACGCCCATCTCGGATAGCACTTGCTGTCCCCTGTAATTGCTGGTGCTGTATTGATAGCCGAGGTTTCTGCTCCTGTCAAAATTGGCCCTGTCATCTGCTACATTCCAGGGCATGTCCCAATCCTCGAAATGAGCTACAAGCACGCCGGTAAGAGGGTCGATATTTGCATTGGTAATAGTATACTCCGTTATAATAAATTCATCATCAGGCGGATTGGAAAAAGCGTATGATTCTTGCGAGACAAGTACTCCCAGCGGTTCCGCCGCGTTCTGATCGTTAAATGACGTATGATATTCCTGATCGGCAACCGGCCCCGGCTCAAGCAATGTTATCGCGCTAATGGCGTTAAAATCATCGCCCATATTCTGGTTGTCATCACGGGCGCCATTTGAAACGCGTGTCGGGCCATCCCCAACGAAAAACGCCCCTTCAAACAGTAAATTTGTTCCATTCGGAGTTAGCTTGAATCCTACGCCATCCCAAAGCGTATTTATATCGGTAGGAATAAGACCGTATTGCCCGAAATTGGATATAGTGAAACGTGCGCTGCCTATATCATGGTCTGCAATTCCCGGATCCTCAAGCTGGCCGACAGTAAGAGTTACATTGCGGTTTACGCTATAACCGCCATCACCCGTAATGAGCAAATCAAATACCACGTCTCTTCCAAGAGGAGTATCTTCGGAGAATGAAATAATATAAGGATCGGAAGTATTCGAGGTGTCATTGCCGTCTATGGCGCCGTAAAAAACGGAATCGGAAATCACGGTAGTATATAAATCGTCAGAGCTGATAACGGCGGCGACATTATTAATTGAAACGCCAGAATTTTGAAGCCTTACATAAAGATCTATGGTCTCTCCAGGATCGGGGTAATTGTTGTTTGGCTCTTCTACTCGTGCCGCGCTCACAAAAAGATATGGCATGTTTGAGGATGGCAGCAGGTCCATGGCGGCGCGGACATTTAACATGCCCCATCCATAAGTATTATCCTCGCCGAAGGAACCGAGGTCCGTTGCTGTTTGCATCATCGCCCATTTTATAGTATCGACTGTCGCGTTAGGGCTAACCTGCCTTAATAAGGCAAAAGCCCCGGCCGCATGCGGGCAGGCCATCGAAGTTCCGCTCATGTAAGCATAACTGCCTCCGGGTATCGATGATCTGACATTTACTCCGGGAGCAGAAATTTCAGGCTTTATAGTCTGCCCGTCGCATTGCGAGGGTCCGCGAGAGGAAAAGCTGGCTATGGGATAATTGCCGTTGGCGCCATTTACCGCCCCTATTGAAAAACAGTTATAAGGCGTTGTAATTCTGTTTGCGGGAATTCTTAAAGACTGGCCGCCCGGGCCCTCATTACCAGCAGCGAAGATTACCGCGGCGCCTGCCGCTTCGCAGTTATCTATCAAAGTGTAGAAATTCGGAGGGCAGTTGCCGATAGAGCCCCATGAATTTGAAATTGCGTCCGGAACGTCATCAATTGTATTGGGATCGCCATCGGGGTCGGCGGCCCACTGGAATGACGCGGCGATGTTGCCGCCGGATACATCTACGGCCCTGGCCGCGATCCATTGCGCGTCAATAGCGACACCGATCGTATCGCTGCCGGCGGTGCTTCGCCCGCATATAGTTCCCATGGTGTGGGTACCATGCCCTTGTTCATCATGCGGAAAATTATTGCTGGGGTTCGCTGAATCAAACCAGCTTTCGCTTGCGGGATAACCATTGGCTCCCCGCCATCTTTGATTGAGCGCGGAATGGTTTCCATCAACACCGGTATCGATATTACAAACAAGCCGCCCCTGTCCCGTGTAGCCCAATGCCCACATGCTGTCCGCCTTTATGGCCCGAACGCCGATTTCAACGCTGTTTATGACAGGAGGATCACTTTTGATTATTTCTACGGGTTTTATTAAGTCTCCTTTAAAATCGGAAAATATCTCGTCCACATCGCTTCGTCCAGCGATCGTTTGAATTTCGGATACCGGTAGTTCAGCGACTATCATATTGCATATCCAAAAACTTTGGAATTCGCCAATGGCTCCCTCTGACTGCCTTTCCGAAAGATAGCCAAGTAAATCGGGCTGGCTTTCAGTGGCGATTTGTTGCAGCTCTGCGATTACGCTGCTGTGGCGCTGGGCCCGCGTTGATGTAATAAAATCCATTTCCTGTTTTAATTCTATCAGATTGATTTGCTCCGACAAAAAAATCAAAGTCTTGAGTTTTTCGCCGGGCGCGGCATTTTCCATTTTTACCGCAAGTTCCTGGTCAATCGTGCCTGAATAGGCGGAGCCATAAAGAATTATTAGAGATGCTACGGCAACGAAATACTTCATTGTTTCCTCCGGTTTTAAGAGAATTGATTTCAATTATCAGACCGTAAACAATATACACGATTATCCGAAAATATCAATCCATATTTATTTTAATTGTATTTTTTCAGCGCCAGCGAAAAAAAACAACTTCAAATTGAAATAAACTGAGGTTGATATCTCAGGGCGTAATATGTTTCAAATATAAATAGCTGTTTCTATACTAAACTGTTTTTTGGGCCATTTTAAAAAGCTGGTTACACGTTGCAACCCTAATATTGAACAAGGTTCTATATGCAATACTTTTAGATTAAATAAAAATCATATCGGACGATTCTGATGTTGAGGTTAAAATGAAAAAACTGACAATATTGAAATCCACGCTCATTTTATCATTATTAATATTTTGCCTGGCAATAATAGCAACTCGTTCGGCACAGGCCGGTTGGAGGGGTGAAACACGCGTTAATGTTGACAATTTCGGAAAACAAGCAAGCCGCGGTTCGGATTGTCCATGGTCAATCTCGGTAGATAATAACGACCGCGTTCATGTGGTATGGGAAGACCGGCGCCAGGGATATCCTTTGAGAATCTATTATCGCGGGAAAAATGCCGATCCAACATGGAGCAAATGGGATGGGTTGGATTATGAGCTATCCACGATTGATTCTGTCGTGAAATTCGGCCATCCATCGATTGCCCCTCAGCGGAACGGCAAGCTGTTTTCTGTTTATGTAGAAGAGAGAGCTTTTAACGGCGAATTATTCGGCTCGTGGGTTTCAGACCATCCTTCGGGGCCAATAGAATCGGAAATGGTTTCCGGCGAAGGTGGAAACCACCTTACGTTTTCATCGAGCGGATGGCAGACTACTATCGCCGTTTATGAAAACAGATCCATTACATTCTGGCCTTATGTCGATCCCGACAGGACAGATATTCTTCCCATTTATTTTAGGATTTATGAGAATGATCTTCCGGTATCGAGTGAGAAGCCCATTATCTTGCCCGAAAGAGAGATGGACTATTGGGGCGTTCATCTATCAGCATGTGCGGGAAGCAACAATAAAATATACCTCGCTTGTCGGCTGACTACCGAAGATTTTCCCGCCGGGCATATTTTCATTATTACAATAGATATTAAAACAGAAGCAATTATCGAAATTGAGGACATTACACCCGATGAAACCTTAAGCTGCTCTTTCCCCTATATCGCGGCCCGGCCTATGCTTGATGGCAATGATATTATATATGTCGTCTATGAAAAAGACAATACAGGCGGCAGGGCGATTTTTGCAACGAACAGATCGGGCCAGTGGTCCGACAAAATTGCGTTGGCCCCCGCCGGGGAAACAAGCGGCCGCCCCTGCCTGGCAGTTAATGGCGATTTTGTAGATATTGTTTATGAGTCGCCTAACAATACTTTTAATTCGCAGATTTTCCACCAGCGATACTATTCAAATACCGGCGAATTAGCGGAACCGGTCCGGATAACTTCGACTGAAGATTTTTTTAATAAAAGACCTGTAATAGCGTCTGATTCTTATGGAAATATACATGTGATTTACATTACAAACAGAGAAAACCCCGACCGTTTTGCCGATGAGGAAGTTTATTACTCCGTTTATGACGCGCCGCCATCGGCGCCGAAAGGATTAAAACTTCACGGAAATGGCAATTTATTAAGATGGCGGGCAAACCGCGAACCCGATATAAGCCACTACGAAATTGAATTGCTGGGGGAAAATCTTATCGTTTATAATAACGAATTTGAGATAGAGGGCAGCATTTTTGAGGATGAATTAATAATCGTCAGGGCGGTAGATCTAATGGGCCAGAAGTCGGAACCGGCCATATTGCGATTGGCGGATAACGGCGTTTGGAATAATGGCCCTATTCCTGCAAGTTTTGCGATCGGACGCAATTATCCGAATCCGTTTAATAATTCAACCGTAATACCTATATCATCAAAAGCAGCAGCTCCTGCGTATCTCGAAATCCTTGATATAACGGGCCGCATAGTTAATGTTATATCAATACGCGAAAATGACGCGAATGAGGTTATTTGGAATGGGACCGATGCGTACGGCGAGAATGTATCTTCAGGCACTTATTTCTATCGTCTGGAAACAGCATTGGGCGCTGGACAAGCCCGCAAAATGAGCTTACTGCGCTAAGATTTTTACTGTTCTTTTGGCTTATATATCAGTGAACAGGCGATTCCCGCTAGTATGGTTTGAACAAAACCGGAAATTATCCAATACCAGACAAGCTTATATGGGATGGGGTAAATAACAAAAGAACTATATGAATTTACGAAAACAACAAGAAAGCCGATGACTATTCCGTATCGAATCCCTTCCATGATCCCTTTGCCCTCATATCCTTTGGCGAAAACATAAGTGAATAGAAACGAGAAAATCAGGCTCATCAGGAACATCACCCACATATAGCCGATAGCTTCCCCTTCTGACCTAAAAACGCCCTGGTCATATAACGGCTTGTACACTCCGCTCAAAATTTGCGCGTGAATGATCCAATCCGTAATAAAATACAGAACGAAGACCGCCAGCGCCGCCAACAGTAGCTTTTTACAATTCATTTTCCCTCCTAAACTATGGTTTTAATTATTGTTTTTATAGATTATTGCCCAATATGTCAATAAAAAATTTAAGGGTTATTTTGATCGGGCGCGGGGCTGATTAAATATCAATCGGGATCTTAATTCAAATAACTGGAAAAAGATTGATTAAGACTTCCTCGTAGCGCGGCCCGGCCCCTGAAAAGCCGCGATTTAATTGTCCCGATCGGCACCTTGGTTTTGACGGCAATCTCTTTATAGGTAAGTCCAAGCATATCATAGAGTATCACGGCCCTCCTGTAGGAGCTGGGCAAAAGCATAAGCGATTGTTTTATTTCATCAGAAACATAATTCCGTAAAATAGAATCCTGATCAAGTTCGTAAACGCCCGGCTCAATCTTAAAGGGATTGGCAGGAACTTGTCCGATAGAATCGTCGAAATGGCTTAAGAAGAGAATTTTACGTTTGCGGTTATACGAATTTATATACGTATTTATCATGATTTTTTTTAGCCACGCGCGGCATTGGGCCCCGCCATCGAAAGCCCTAAATGACTTAAAGGCTTTAAAATAAGTGTCCTGAAAAAGATCATCGGCGTGAGTTTTATTGCCGGTAAGCTTTCTGGCATAATTAAGCATAAAATCCTTATGGGCCATTGCAAGCTTATCAAAGCGATTGCTACTGTTTTCTGTCAACGTTTTGGGAACAGTCTGCATTGTTCGTCCTTTCATAAATGTCCTGCCCGCAGAAAATAACGTCAAAAACCTCCGAGCCTTAAAACACTTTCGTTAATAGTCTGCTTCGACTTTCCCTCGCAGAGCGCTCTGCTATTAAAGATTACAAATTAACGTCGAATTCATTCCCTCACATTCGAAAATAGTCTTAACCTGTTAAGTTATAAGGCGATACAACGCGGTCATTTTATTGCAAAGCGGCTATATTTTTTATAATTTTGGGGATAAATAGAAACCGGACCGCATTACGCGATCCGGTTGGATCTATTTCCTGATTTCAAGAAGGAGAGAAGAAATCATATTTTACTTACAATCTCCGCGCCTGCCATAAGCGCAAGTCAATAATCAAACACTAATTTGCTAGACATTGTTCCGAAATAATTTTTAATTGAGAATATAATCAAAAGTATTATATATAACTGCCATGAAACTTCAGACCACAGGACTAAAAAAAATTTATCCCAATGGCGCGGTTGGGGTTGAAAATATTAATTTGGAAATCAATGATGGCCGGTTTGTCGTATTGCTTGGCCCTTCGGGGTGCGGAAAGTCAACGTTGTTGCGCCTCATATCCGGTCTGGAAAACCCCACAGATGGAAAAATCCAACTTGATGGTATTGATATTACCAGCTGGGAGCCGAAACGCCGCGATATTGCCATGGTTTTCCAGAATTACGCCCTTTACCCGCACATGACAGTCAGGGAAAATCTTGAATTTGGCTTGAAATCGAGAAAAATTTCCAGAGACAATCGAAACAAATCAATAGAATGGGCGGCTGGGCTTTTGGAGTTGAATAACTACCTTGATAGAAAACCGAAAGAACTCTCAGGAGGACAGCGGCAAAGAGTCGCTTTGGGCCGCGCTATTGTAAGAAAGCCCAAATTATATCTTTATGATGAGCCATTATCCAATCTCGACGCCGAACTGAGGATGAAAATGCGGGGCGAGATAATATCTTTGCATAAACGCGTAGGCGGCACTTCCATCTATGTTACTCACGATCAGACTGAGGCCATGAGCCTTGCTGATAAAATTTATATAATGAAAGAAGGAAAAATTATCTCCAGCGGTATTCCGTCGGAGCTTTATGAAAAACCGCCGGACCTTTTCACCGCCGGGTTTTTAGGGTTTCCGGCCATGAACCTGCTCGACGGCGTATATGCCGATACTGGATTTATAACCGCGGGCGG
>CAZKYQ010000057.1:0-6381 GCA_964556975.1 uncultured Ignavibacteria bacterium | reverse complement strand
TGAAAAGGCAACGCTCGGTTTTCGCCCGGAGGATATCAGGCTGGCGGAGAATGGAAATTTGAAAGGGACAATTGTGTCACTGGAAAGCATGGGAAGATATTATCTGCTGGTTATGGAAATAGAAAAAGGCGAAACTATTAAGATAATTTCCAATGATAAACATAACGTCGGCGAGAATATTTTGGCGAGAATCGATTCTGAAAATATATATTTGTTCGATAAGGAATCGGGTAAGCTATTAGCTTAATTTATTTTAGATACAGCACTTTCTTGAAATTATACTCCCGACCGTTATTCAATCCTACAAAATATACACCTGACCTGATTTGTTGCCCAAACTCGTCCGTGGCATCCCAGTTAAGATCATTTGGGCCGGGAGAAATACCGAAGGATCTCACCGGCCGCCCGAGGATATCATAAATCGACAGCTCGCCCGCGCTTTCAGATGTTACCGATATGTTAGTGTTGCTGTTAAACGGATTGGGATAGACCGAAATTTCGACCTCTCTCGGCAGAATCTTATTCGGTTGATCAACCGAAGTCATTGGGATTATCTCTATTTCAGCGTCAACCATGACCGGCAGGAAAAATGTCGAATTAATGAAGCCGGAATACATTGCTTTCGGCGGAAACGAGGAGAAAACCAGGCTGGTGGTTGTGGGGTGATCGTTTTCAGGATTGACCATAATTATAATATCGGCGATATGATGGTTTCCAGGTAATAGCAAGATAGGTGAATTTAGAATTTCAGCCATGCCATAACAGTAAATATCCCCATCGCAGAAATATTGCGCCAGGGGAAAATCGTCATAAACAATAACCGTATCGAACTCTATGTAATTATTATCTAGCTCAAGCAAAAATTGAAAAGCGACAAGTGTATCAACTGTTTTCACCCATAGTGGTAACGCTATTGTCTCGCCGGGGCTTGCGCTTGTTGATTCTACCATAATAGTATCGAGATCAGGGTGTCTTGGAAACTCAGGAGGGGAGGAACCATAACCATATATAAGCCTCCAGGGCACAATAATCATGTCCGTTATTGTCAAAGGTCTCCCATCCAGGTCAACATCGCTGTTTCCTCTTGCGCACTCGGAGCCAAAATGAAAATCGCAGGGAAAATTAAAGGCATTTGTGATTATTGACAGGTCAGCGGCATCCACAATACCGTTACAATTCAGATCGCCCGGCACTTGGGCGAAAGCCGGGGCCGAAACACTAAAAAAGATGGCTGCGATAAGAATTACGAATAGAATTTTTTTAACTTTCAATTAAGACCGCCTTCCGTTTATTGCCAGGTTATGAAAACAGCGGTTATTTCAAATACAACACTTTTTTGAAATTATAATCCCGGCCGTTATTCAATCCTACAAAATATATCCCTGACCTGATTTGTTGCCCAAACTCGTCCGTGGCATCCCAGTTAAGATCATTTGGGCCGGGAGAAATACCGAAGGATCTCACCGGCCGCCCGAGGATATCATAAATCGACAGCTCGCCCGCGCTTTCAGATGTTACCGATATGTTAGTGTTGCTGTTAAACGGATTGGGATAGACCGAAATTTCGACCTCTCTCGGCAGAATCTTATTCGGTTGATCAACCGAAGTCATTGGGATTATCTCTATTTCAGCGTCAACCCTGACCGGCAGGAAAAAGGTCGAATTGGCGAAGCCGGTGTATAGCGCCTGCGGGGGGACAGATGAAAAATATAGCCCCGTAGTTACTTGTTGATTGATATCGGGGTTGACCGTGATTATTATATCCGCGATATGATGGTTTCCCGGCAACAGCAAAATATGCGAGTTTGGAATTTCAGCCATGCTATTACAGTAAATATTCCCATCACAGTTATGTTGTTTTAGAGGAAAATCGTCATAAACAATCACCGAATCAAATTCGATATAATCAGGATCAACTTCGAGTAGAAATTGAAAAGCTACAAGGGTGTCTATTGTTTTAACCCAAAACGGAAGAGCTATTGTTTCGCCTGGGTCAGCGGTTGTTGATTCTACCATAATTGTGTCGGAGTCGGGATGTTGCGGAAAATATGGAGGATTATAATAAGAATTCAATAGAGAGGGCACAATAATGATGTCCGCTATTGTCATAGGTATCCCATCCAAATCAACATCGCTGTTCCTTCTCACACACTCAAGTCCAAAACTAAAATCGCAGGGCAAGTTGAATGCATTCAAGAATCCTACCAGATCACTGACGTCCATAAATCCATTGCAATTCAGGTCTCCCGGGACCTGGGCGGAGGCCGGAACGGATAATGCCGCCAGGATAAATAGGGAAATTGCAGATATAAGAACCGATTTCCTCATCTCAACTCCTCGATATTCGTTTTAGAAAAAAACAAAACGCCTTTACTACTGTAATAAAAAAACCGGATTTGTTTGTTATGTCAAGGAAAAAGTGAATAATTGCTCTTTTTTTTACGCTGGCGGCTTTTGAGCAGTAATTTTATAGATGCGTCGGGAGGGAAGTTTTGTTGTAAGTGGGACGACATCCTGGCGTAAAAAGCCATATAATATCTTTAGATTACATCAGGTCCTACGGATCCAAAGGAATGTCATTCTTTCCATCCCGATGAATCAAAATAGGACATTTCTATCTTGCTAATAATAGGACATTTCTACGTTGCCTTGACAAACCCGATTAATTTTATTGACTTTGAACCGATTATGGTTATATTGCTGAATTGTTATGTTTTAGTGGACGGGAAATTCCGTTTTTAGGAGAAAGCAGGAAATGAGAAGAGGACAATTAACCTGGATAATAGCCATCATTTTGGCGGTGCTTGTATCCGTCGTGCTTCTATACCCTTCGCTGGAATTTTACTCGCAGGATCAGGAGATTCTCAAACAGGAAAATCCATCGGAATATTACTCGCTGAAAGCGAAGGCCATCAGGCTTGGCCTCGACCTTCAGGGCGGGGTCCATATGGTTTTGCAGGTAAAAGACCCGCGCGGCGGCGAAGTATCCGGTTCGATTCAGGACCAGGTTCTTGAGAAAATCAGAATCAGAGTGGACAAATACGGCATCGCGGAGCCGGAAATAGTTAAATCGGGAATCGACCAGATTGTGGTGGATCTTCCCGGCTACACCGATATCGATACGGCCAAAACGCTGATTGGAAGCACCGCTCAGCTTCGTTTCCACCTATTGAGATCGCCTGAGGAATGCGAAGCGCTCGTGCTGGCAATTGACTCGGTTTTGGCAAAGAAACTTGCTTTGGAAGATAAAACGTCTGAAGATAAATCAGAAGAAACTGCCAATGCCGATAAAACCGACTCAACTGAGCAGGCAATAGCAGATCTTTTTGGCGAAGATATGACAGATACTTCAACCGCTGATCTAAGTATTGAAGATTTCGAAAAAGAAAGGCCATTTTCGGCCCTTTTGGATCGCTGGACAGGCAGTTCGTGGGATGTCACCATGGAGAATTTCCATAACGCGCAAAAATACCTTGAAATGCCGGAAATCCAGGAAAAAATCCCAAGCAATTATATTCTTACGTGGGGAACGAGGCCCAGAAAATCAGGCGACAGGGAATTTCAATCTCTTTTTATTCTGAATAAGAATATAGAAATGACAGGCGAGTCGCTGATTGGAGCAAAGGAATCCTACGACCAAATGAGGCGCCCGGTTGTTAATTTTGAATTAGATTCAAAGGGCGCCCGAAAATTCTCGGCACTCACAGGAAAACATATCGGCGACCTGTTAGCTATTGTCATAGACGGCCGGGTAGAATCCGCGCCTGAAATTCAATCGCGAATTTCCAAAAACGGCCAGATCACTATGGGCGGCGATGCTACAATCAGCGAGGCGTATCTTCTCGCTGTTTTACTTAAAGCCGGTTCGCTTCCTGCAGACGTTGAAATCTTACAGAGTACCGTTGTCGGCCCGGCGCTGGGCCACGATTCAATAGAAAAGGGCCAAATGGCGGCAGTCGTTGGTTTGTTTTTGGTCGTGGTTTTCATGGGCATATATTACAAACTATCAGGAATAATCGCCGATATAGCATTGCTTTTGAACATCTTATTTGTTCTTGCCTTTATGGTTATGCCGGGCGTCAGCGCGACATTGACAATGCCCGGCATTGCAGGGTTGATTCTTACTGTCGGTATCACCGTTGACTCCAATGTGCTGATTTTCGAGAGAATCAGGGAGGAGTTGCGGACAGGCAAGACTGTCCGAGCGTCGATTGACGCAGGTTATGATCGCGCGCTTCTTACGATTATTGATTCGCATGTAACTACTCTTATTACGGCGCTTTTTTTGTTTATTTTCGGTTCCGGACCGGTACGGGGGTTCGCTGTAACATTGTCGGTAGGCGTGTTCCTTTCGCTTTTCACGGCGCTTTTTATCACTAAAATAATTTTCGATATGCGCAAAAAATACAAAGGCCTTTCCATTTGACGGGGTAAAACAGCATGATGCGGATTTTTAAAGAAACAAACATTGATTTTATAGGGAAACGAAAGCTCTCATTTGGGTTCTCCGGGATACTTCTATCATTGGGCGTAATCGCTTTTATAATGATTATTCTTGGCAAGGCGAACCTCGGCATTGATTTTACGGGCGGCGCGGAGATTATCGGAAGTTTCGATAAGCCGGTTTCGGTAGACGAACTGCGAAACGCGCTTTCCGAGATCGGCTACGGAAAAGCCAAAATACAGAGCATCGAAGGCACCGGGTTTGTAAACTCGTTTATGATTAGAGTGCAGGGATCTATTGAAAATGCCGTGCCAGAGACAACATTTACCGAGGACGGAAAACAAATTGTAAATATGGTCGCGGTCGAAGGAGACGCGCTCGGCGACCTTTTAAAGAAAGCAATTTCCAATGCATTCCAGGACAACAAATTCACGCTCGATTCCACAAATAATATCAGCGCGAAAGTGGGCGATAAATTGGCCGCCGATGCGGTTAAAGCGGTAATATTCGCGATGTTCGGAATTTTGGTTTATATCTGGATACGGTTTGATTTCCGGTTCGGCGTGGCGGCGACAATCGCGACATTCCATGATGTGCTTGTAGTGCTGGGGGTTTATTTTGTTATGGACCGCGAGGTTACTTTGCTTGTAATCACGGCGCTTCTGACATTGGCCGGATATTCATTGACCGATACGGTAGTTGTTTTTGACAGGATCAGGGAAAATCTAAAACAGTTCCGCAAGCGCACTGATTTCCCATCGACAATCAATGTTTCGATTAACGAGGTTTTATCAAGGACCGCGATAACATCTATCACTACTCTTTTAGTTATTGTGACCCTTTTGTTTTTTGGCGGAGAGGTTTTATTTGATTTCGCTCTTGCCCTCGCCATTGGAGTTATCGTAGGAACATACAGCTCTGTTTTTATTGCCAGTCCGATTATTGTCGAATGGGAGAAAAGATCGCCTAAGCGAATCAAGTAACAATTGCGAATAGATTTTTTAAGGGGCGTTGCTATAACGCCTCTTTTTTTTGATAATTAACCCGAACCCAATATAAGCCGTACGCTGTCATTCCCGAAATCTCTGATCGGGAATCCATGAGGGCCTGCCTTCTGGATGCCGGATTCCTACGGATCTAAACGGACAAGTCCGGTATGACAGGGCTCATGGAGTCAGTGCTCATATTCCCATAGCTGTCGTAAACCATCAGCTTTTGTCTCGCTCCGGTACTGTCGGTGATCCTCGTAACCGAGCCAAGCGCGTCGGCGAAATGCTGTTTAGTGCTCCCGGTCGTTAAGTGCTATTTTGTTGAGAAAGAACAAGCGGAATTTGTAAAATCTATATGCTAAGATTTTTCAATCCCATTTACGAATAAGCCACTCGCCTTCATAATTATAAAAATCCGTTGCAAGCCCGTCATAATCATTTCTAATAATATAACCATCAAGATGAACGTCTTCAGGCCCTCTTTTGTTACTTTTAAAATAAACGAATTCATTCAAAGTTGCTGTGCTATCCTTATACAATGAGAGCCCTCTTGGATAACTGGCATTTTCGATAATATCATATTTTTCTAAGTATCCGCTTTCTGAGGATCTTTTGGCAAAAAACAGGCAAAAAATAGGACCGTCCGCTCCGGATTTCTTACACCAAAATACAGCACTTATAAATTCTTCGTATCGTTTAGTTAAAGGAAGAAAATCATAAACATAACAAGGTTCTATTCCCCCCGGTTTATTCATATAAAAATCGTCGATTTGGCTATAGCCATATTGCCCTGCAAGAACCAATAATTCCTGTGGCATTATGGGATTGCTGCCAACCTCTCCTGCCTGTGTTATATGAAATAGGCAAACAAAAGTAATTACGATAAAACTAACTACATAAGTTCGATTCATGTCGTTTTACTCCTTTTACTACCTTAATTGATATCTA